>JBKHJU010000023.1:0-10488 GCA_046537985.1 Longimicrobiales bacterium | reverse complement strand
AAGCCGACGCCCTAGAGGGCGGCGAGGCGCTGCCCGGGTTCAGGCTCGCCCTGTCCGACCTCTTCGGGTGAGCCCCGTGCGAAGTCCCTCCACCGTCCGCTACACGTACGCGGATCACCAGTCCATCCCCGAGGACCACAAGCGCCACGAGATCGTCGACGGCGAGCTCGTCGTGACGCCTACCCCGAGGTTCAATCACCAGCGGGTCGCCCTCGACTTGGCCATCGCCCTCGACGCGCGAGCGAGCGAGCACGCCCTGGGAACGGTCGTCGGGCCCATCTCCGTGCACCTTCACGACGAGCTGGTCCTGGAGCCGGACGTAGTGTTCGTGCGGACGGAACGGATGGACATCATCGATCCCGAGGGGGACATCCACGGACCGCCGGACCTGGTGGTCGAGGTCCTTTCTCCCAGCACCCGCTCGTTCGACCGCCGGGTCAAGCGGAAGCGGTACCTGGAGAGCGGCGTGAAAGAGGTGTGGATCGTGGACCTCGACGCCCGCGCCGTGGAGGTGTGGTGCCCGGGGGACGAGGAGCCCCGAGTGGTGACGGATTCGCTGATCTGGACGGTCGGCGGGCGCAGGATGGAGATCCCCCTGGAGGAAGCGTTTCGACGGGTGGGATGACGGGAGGTGGAGACCCGCCCCTGGCCTACCCCTCCGTCCCGTCCTCCAGCGCCCCCCGGACCCGCCTCGCCATCGTCTCCACCGTCCACGGCTTCTCCAGGAAAGGCACGTGGGCGTCGGCCTCGGTCAGCTCCCGGACGTCGCGCTCCGTGTAGCCCGACGTGAAGACGAAGGGGATGTCGATTCCCCGCTCCCGCAGGGCGTCCCGGAGGTCCGTCCCGCCCATGCCGGGCATGACCAGGTCGGAGACGACCACGTCCGGGGTCTCTGGATTGCGAATTGCGGTTCGGAGGGCTTCCCTGCCGTCGGACGCGGTGACGACCTCGTAGCCCAGGCGCTCCAGGATCCGGGCGCCGACACGGCGGAGGGCGTCGTCGTCCTCCACCAGGAGCACGGTCTCTCCCCGGCCCCGGACGGCTTCCGGGGTCTTCTCCCCCGCCTCGGCCGCATCTTCCGCCGGCTCGTCGGTGGCGGGGAGATGGACCCGGAACGTGGCGCCGGTGCCGGGCTCGCTCTCCACGTCCACCGTGCCGCCCTGCTGGGTCACCAGACCCCAGACCATGGAGAGGCCGAGCCCCGTGCCCCGATCGGGCCCCTTGGTGGTGAACATGGGTTCGAAGAGGCGGTCCAGGTGGTCGGGCTCGATGCCGTGGCCGGTGTCGGAGACGGCGAGGACGACGTAGCCGCCCGGCTCCAGCCGTCCGTGGGAGAGGCGGGTCGGATGGTTCAGCGTCTCCTCCGACACGTCGATCCGGAGCTCGCCCCGGCCGGCCATGGCGTCCCGGGCGTTGGTGACCAGGTTCATGAGGATCTGCTCGAGGACGTTGGGGTCCGAGCGGACCGGCGGCAGGCGGTCCTCCACCTCCATGCGAATCTCCACGCTCTCGGGAACCAGGCTCCGGAGGGCCCGCTCCAGCCCCCGGACTACCCGCCCGACGTTCATGGACCGGAGTCGGAGGTGCTGGCGTCGGCTGAACGCCAGGAGGTTGCGGGTGATCTCCGAGCCCCGCCGGGCGCCGGCCCGGATGTCCTCCACGCAGGAGAGGAGGTCGAGTCCGGAGGCGCCGTTCCCGTCCTGGGCACTCCCGTCCTGTGCGGCGGGTGTGGCGCCCGACGGGGAGCCCGGGGAGGCCTCCCCCAGGGCGTCCTCCAGGAGCTCGGCGTTGGTCTGGATCACCGAGAGCACGTTGTTGAAGTCGTGGGCCAGCCCCCCGGCCAGGTGCCCCACCGCCTCCATCTTCTGGGCCTGGCGCAGGCGTTCCTCCAGGGCCCGGTGGTCCCGCTCCCGGCGCAGGTGCCGGATGCCGAAGGCCAGGTCCGACGCCATCTCCTGGAGGAGCGAGATCTCGGCGTCGTCGAAGGCGTCGGGGCGCTCCGAGTAGACGGCCAGGGCGCCCAGACGGGGACCTCGGCGCGCACTCTCGCCCCGTAGGGGAAGGACGGCCATGGATCGGTAGCCCCGTCGAGCGGCCTCGTCCCGCCACAGCTCGAAGGTCCGGTCCAGGGCGATGTCCCGGGACACCTGGGGCTCGCCGGTCCGAATCGCCGTGCCCATGGGCCCCCGTCCCCGCTCCGAGTCGTCCCAGCGGATGTCCACGGCGGCCAGGTAGCCGTCCTCGATCCCCCACCACGCCACCGGACGGATGGTCTTGTCCTCCTCCGCGTACCCGACCCACGCCATCCGGTATCCCCCCTCCTCCACGGCGACGCGGCAGACCTCGAGTCGGAGGGGCTCTTCGGCGGTGGCCCGGATGATGGCCCGGTTCGTCTGGCTGATGGCCCGGAGCGCCCGGGTGGTGCGCCGGAGGGCGTCGTGGCCCCCCGGGTCCGGCGTGAGACGCTCGATCACGGTCACAGGCGGAGCTCGGTCGGGGTCATGGGCGGTGCTCGGTTCCGGTCAAGGTTGGTCCTCGGTCCCGGTCGGGAGATCCGGAAATGTGCTCCCGGGTCGTCTTCACCGAGGAGGTCGAGAGACCCGGATCCTCGAGGTCGGTCGTCGCGGGGGGGACGACGGATGGCCGACCGGCGGAATGCTTCCGGCATAAAGGTAGGGGGTGTCGGCAGGGCCCGCGAGGGTCGAGAGCATCCTGGGTGGATCCGGGTTGGCGCGGGTCGTAGCGGCCGCGAACGTCCCATCCCGCCATCCGTCCGCCCCGGCCCGCAGGTGAACGTTCAGAACCGATAGGACGGGCCTGGGGCCCGGATCCTCCCACTCGGGCATGGGAAGGGTTAGGATGACGAAGACGAACACGGGCACCGGGAGGCGTGCATGTCCGACCGCTCCACCGTCCGCTACACCTACCAGGACTACCTCTCGATCCCCGAGGATTCCTCCCGTCGCCACGAGATCGTGGACGGGGAGCTCTTCGTGACCCCGGCCCCCGGGCTTCGCCACCAGCAGGTGGTCGGGCGTCTGCTCCGGATCCTCATGGATCTGACGGAAGAAGACGAGCAGGGTGAGGTTGTGCCGGGGCCCGTTACGGTGCGCCTGCACGAAGAGGGAGTCGTGGAACCCGATCTCATCTTCGTGGCTGCGGACCGTCTTCGAATCGTGAACCCGGACGAGGGCGTGGACGGACCCCCGGATTTGGTGGTCGAGGTGCTGTCGCCCTCGAACCGGGAGTTCGACCGGAAGGTGAAGCGCAAGCATTACATGGAGCACGGGGTGCCGGAGCTGTGGATCGTCGACGCCGACGAGGGGACGGTGGAGGTGTGGAGGCCGGGGGCGGTTCGGCCCCGGGTCGTGCGGCACACGCTGGAGTGGAAGGTCGCCGATCGTAGCTTCGAGATCCCCCTGTCGGACGTCTTCCCGAGGTGAGCGCTCCCCGCGCGGCCTACTCTTGTCCTCTCGGTGATCCCTCGCGGTTCCCGTGGTCACCCCGAGCGAGCTCCTGGCCCTTCTCCGCGCGGGAAAGCGCTGAGACCAATAGAAGCAAAGCCTTCAGATCCATTGCACCTCCACGAGATGCTCCACCGTCTCGAACTCCGGATCCCCGGTCACGAGCCGCGCCTCGAGGCGGATGGCCGAGGCCAGGGCGAAGGCGTCGGCGTAGGAGAGGGGAAAGCGGGCCTTCAACCGCGCCGCTTCCAGTACCTCGTCGAAGGTGTTGGGCACGCGCTCGAGGGGTAGTCGCTCGAGGTGGAGGAGGACCTCCTCGGCGGCGTCCGGGGAGCGATGCTTCGAGACGATGTAATAGACCTCGCCCACGTTGATCTCATTGACGAAGAGGGGGGTGCCCTCGCCAGCTGCCTCTTCGAGGAGGTTCGCTACCCGCTCCGCTCCCCGCTCGTCATTGAGAAACGCCAGAATCGCGTAGGAGTCGAGCAGACTTCTCCTCTTCCCGATCGCGCTCACGGTCGCGCTCCTTCTTCAGGGCTTCGGTCAGGGACGGGCCGTCCCGGAGGATGCCCCGGGCCGCTTCGACGGGATCGTCGGGAATCGGCTGAACGAGTACCCGGTTCTTTCCGATCCTCGAGACCTGCACCCGATCCCCCGGCTCCAGTCCGATCTCGCGCCGGATCTCCGCGGGAATCACGACCTGTCCCTTGGACGACGTACGAACGATGGCCATGGGGTTGAATTGGATAGAGAGACGTTGAACATCCATTATATTGATACAACATACTTGTTTTATAGGCAACGGTGGCGGTCCCGGAGTTCGCGGGCTGCGCGGCTGAGACAGAGTTCCCCCTTCTTTGCGGTGCTGACCGCTGACCAACGAGATGCCGTTCTCCGCCGGGTCGAGGATACGACGTGACTCGTGAGCAGTTGAAAATTGAGTGCACGGGCCTCGGTCGGGACTTTTCCTCCGTGTCCCGATGGCTCAGACTATCTTCGGATCCAGGGGTCTCTCCGCGTCCGCGCGGTGTTGGCCCACAGCTCGATCACGCTCCCTCTCCTCCCGATATATGAAAGTTCTCATCACCGGCGCCGCCGGCTTTCTCGGCTCCCATCTCGTCGACCGCTTCCTGGCAGAGGGCCACGAGGTCATCGGCGTGGACAACCTCATCACCGGCTCCCTCCGGAACCTGGAGCACCTGGAGGACCGGGACGACTTCCGCTTCATCGTCCACGACGTCTCCCGCCCCCTGTACCTCCAGGAGCGGGTCGAAGGGGTGCTCCACTTCGCGTCGCCGGCGAGCCCCGTGGACTACCTGGAGCTGCCCATCCAGACCTTGAAGGTGGGGGCGCTGGGCACCCACAACACGCTGGGCATCGCCAAGGACCACCGGGCCCGCTATCTACTGGCCTCCACCTCGGAGGTGTACGGCGATCCGGAGGTCCACCCCCAGACCGAGGACTACTGGGGCCACGTGAACCCGGTGGGCCCCCGGGGCGTCTACGACGAAGCCAAGCGCTTCGCCGAGGCCATGACCATGGCGTACCACCGGTACCACGGGGTGGATACCCGGATCGTTCGGATCTTCAACACGTACGGGCCGAACATGCGGCCCGGCGACGGCCGCGTCGTCTCCAACTTCATCGTCCAGGCCCTCCGCGGTGAGCCCCTCACCGTCTACGGCGACGGCTCCCAGACCCGATCCTTCTGCTACGTCGAGGACGAGGTGGAGGGCATCTACCGCCTCTTCAACTCGTCCTGGACCGATCCCATGAACATCGGAAACCCCACCGAGTTCACCGTCCTGGAGCTGGCCGAGGCCGTGCTGGACGAGGTGAAGAGCCCGTCCACCGTCGAGCACCTCCCCCTGCCCGAGGACGACCCCAAAGTCCGGGAGCCCGACATCTCCCTGGCGCGGAAGATCCTGGACTGGGAGCCGAAGGTGTCGCTCCGGGAGGGGCTGCGTAAGACGGTGCCCTTCTTCCGGCAGCGGGTGGAGGAGGAGGACGCGGAGAGCCGGGTGATCGTAAGCGAGGCGGAGGCGTAATCGCCATGACCACACTCGTCACCGGAGGCGCCGGATTCATCGGATCCCACCTCACCGAGCGGCTCCTCGTTCGCGACGAAGAGGTGGTGGTCCTGGACAACTTCGATTCCTTCTACGATCCGGCCATCAAGGACCGGAACCTGGAGCGGGCCCGGGACTTCGAGACCCTGACCGAGGTCCGGGGCGACATCCGGGACGAGGACGCGCTCCGGGGCCTTCCCGACGGGATCGACACGGTGATCCACATCGCCGCCCTGGCGGGGGTGCGGCCCTCCATCGCCGATCCGGTCCGCTACTACGACGTCAACGAGGTGGGCACGGCCACCCTGCTGAAGTGGGCCGCCGAGCGGGAGATCGACCGCTTCCTCTTCGCGTCCTCTTCCTCGGTCTACGGCAACAACGAGAAGGTGCCCTTCTCCGAGGACGACCCGGTGGACCACCCCATCTCCCCCTACGCCGCCACGAAGAAGGCCGGCGAGCTCCTCTGCCACACCTACCATCACCTCTACGGGATGACGGTGGCGTGCCTGCGCCTCTTCACGGTCTACGGCCCGAGGCAGCGGCCGGACCTGGCCATCCACAAGTTCGCCCGGCTCCTGGCGAAGGGAGAGCCGATCCCCATGTACGGCGACGGCACCACCCGGCGGGACTACACCTACATCGAGGACCTGCTGCAGGGCTTGCGGGGGGCGATGATGTGGGCCGACGAGCGGGCGGACTCCGGAGAGCCCGGCTACACGGTGGTCAACCTGGGGGAGAGCCGGACCATCGAGCTGAAGGAGATGATCGCCGTCGTGGCCGACGAGATGGGGGTGGAGGCCGAGATCGAGCGGCTTCCCATGCAGCCCGGCGACGTGGACCGGACGTGGGCCGACATCTCGAAGGCCCGGGAGCTCTTCGGCTACGACCCCGAGTGGGACTTCCGGGAGGGCGTGCGGGAGTTCGTGCGCTGGTTCCGGGAGGTGGAGGAGGATCGAGGGTGAAGCTCGCGCTTCATCGGTCGGGAGCGACTGAATGATGGAAGCAGGAGAAGGATTGCTTTCTGAGGTAATCCCCGCTTCTCTGCCGCGATTCGAGGCATGGCGGGGCGTGGTCGCCCTCTTCGGCACGGTCACCCTCCTCTTGGCGAGCGCCCCGTCCACCTCCGCCCAGGGCACGTCCGGCCGCGATGCATCCGATCCCCGGGCGGCTCCACCGCCCGTCTCGGTCCCCTCGGACCACTGGGTCTACCCGCTCCTGGATCAAATGGCGGCAGACGGCCTGCTGGACGGGGTCTGGCTTCCGGGCCGGCGTCCGGTGGACGCCCGGGCCGTTGCCGCGGCGCTGGATTCGGCGGCGGCGCGGGCCGGCGTGGCACGGGCGGAGGCGGGGGAAGCGGAGGCGGCCGATGGAGGGGCAGCGGAGGTGGGGGCCCGGTCTCCGTGGGCACGGACCGCTTCCGAGTCCCGGACGTGGCTGACGCGGGAGTACGGAGGGTCGGAAGGAGGGTGGCTGCGCGCTCTTCCGTTGGCCCGGATCCGGGCCTCCGACGGCCCGCGCACGGATCCCTCGGCCGTGATTCTGGGCGCCGACCTCCGGATCCGTCCCACCGAGGACACCGGGGTCTGGTGGGAGCCGGTCCTCGAGACGGGATCCGACGGGGTCGAGCTACCCGTGCCCCGGCTGGGAGGCGCCTGGCGGGCGGGCGCCTTCCGCCTCGGGGCGAGCTACGAGGCGCGGCGGCTGGGCCCGGGGGCCGGCGGCGGCATCGTCCTCCACGACCGGGCCGAGCTCGGGTGGGTGGAGGCGGGCCTGGCCGAGCCCGTCATCCTCCCCTGGATCTTCCGGTACCTGGGGCCGTTCCGGATCTCGGCGTACGGGTCCCGCCTCGGGGCCGACTCCATCGGACCCGGCGCCGGATTCTTCGCCGGGGACTTTGCCTTTCAGCCCCATCCCCGGGTCACGATCGGGGGACACCGCTCCGCCGTGATCGTATCGGAGGTCGACGGCGAGCGGATCACCTTCGGCGACGTCCTGAACATCCTCTTCGACAGCGGCCGCACGATCCCCAACTTCGAGGACCAGAAGCTGTCGTTCGGCGGCTCGGTGCGGACCGATCTCTTCGGTCTGACCGTCACCCCCTACTTCGTCTGGGGAATCGAGGACACGTGGGAGCTCGAGCGGGACCCCGGGGCCATCCTCGGCGCGTGGGTACCGGCCATTCCCACCGCCGTGGGCCCCCTCGGGCTCCGGTACGAGTACACGGCCTTCGGCGATCCCGGCGAGAACCTCTGGCCCTGGCACGGGTCGTGGGAGTGGCGGAACTGGTACCGACACGGGAGCGGCCGGGTCCTCTACGTGGACAACGACGGAGACCTCCTGGGCCATCCCCTGGGCGGCTACGGGACGGAGCACCGGCTGGAGGCGAGCCTGCCGCTGCCCGCCTCGGGGCTCCTGCTGAGCGCCACCCTCTTCACCCGTCGCCGGGACGCCGGGATCTACACGAATCCGAACGACGGCAGCACCCGCCCCTTCAGCAACATCCTCCACGACGAGATGCCGGGACGGAGTCACGGAGGGACGGTGGCGGCGGTGTATTCGACGCCCGGCCTCCGAATCGACGGAGAGCTCGGGGTGGAGGCCGGCCGGGAGGGGTGGGACCGGGTGAGGGCCTCGGTCGGGGGGAAGTGGCTGGCGTGGTGAGACGGGGCTCCTCGACGCTCGTGCCGTCGAGGTGTGGCGTACCGGGGAACCACGGGCCCCGGGTCGGGACGGACCCGGTGGCGTGAAAGGTGGACGAAGAGGAGTTCGGGGATCACTCCTTCACGTCTTCCTCGGCTCGATGTATCGAACGTGCGGAAGTCCCCTGAAGTCCCGGTCCTGGGTCCAGACGATCGCACCCTCTCGGAGAGCCGTCGCGTAGATCACGCTGTCGGCGAGTGGTAGGGACTCCTCGACTCCCCACTCGGCGGCCAGAAGGGCGATCTCGCCATCCAGGTCCACCACCGTCCCCTGCCGCATCGCTGCGATGGCCTCCAGCGCCGAGCTTTCATCCCGTCTCCTCAGGATGAACTTGAACACTTCGAGGAGGCTGATGGAGGGAACGACGAGCGCCTCCAGCATCTCGATCGGATCGGCGAAGAAGGAGGCGTTCGACCCGGCGGTGAAGTACTCGATCCATCCCGACGAATCGACGACGTTCACATGCGGTCCGGCTCTCGGGAAAAGTCATTTTCGACGTCCTTCAGAAAGCCCCTCAACTCGGTCGGGGACCGCACGGGAATGAGCTCGATTCTGTTGCCGAAGGCGAATGCCTCCACCTTCTGGCCCGGCTTCAGATCCAGGCGCTCCCGAACGTCCTTGGGGATCACGACCTGATACTTCGGCGAGACGGTTACGACGGTCATAAAACGTTCTCCTTGTCGATAAGGTAACCGTCATACCCACCTGGAATCCGTGCGGTTCCCAGCGACACCGGATCTCGGGACAACGGGCTACGGGCGCAGCCGTCGCCGCCTGTTCCGAATTGTGATCCGATCGTGGTGTCTATCCATGGTGTTAGAATTCGGTGTGTTGCATGGTGCATGTGAGGAGGTTCGGACAGCGGAAGGAGAACCGGCTTGAGCGAGCCCGGGTCGGGGTCGGAGTCGGACCGCAATGGGGAGAGCCTGCGGCGGCCCGCCCGCCACCCCGAATGAAGCCTTCCGGGATCCTCGTCGACTCCTCGATCTGGATCGAGTACTATCGAGCCGACGGTCGGGTGGAGATTCAGGAAGCGGTCCGGGAAGCCCTCCGCGCCGACCGTGTCCTGACCGTGCCCCTCGTCGTGGCCGCCCCGCCCCCGCCACGGATCTCCTGACCGTGCGCGCCGTCATCCTCGCCGCGGGCTTCGGCACCCGCCTCCACCCCCTGACCCGTGACCGGCCCAAGCCCCTCCTCGATCTCGCGGGGCGGCCCGTCATCGATCACATCCTCGACCGGGTGCTCGCGGCGGAGTCCATCCGCGGGCCGGTCCTCGTCGTGACGAACGCGAAGTTCGAGGAGGACTTCCGGCGCTGGCGAGCCGGGCTTCCCCGGGATCGGGGTGACGGGGTTCGGATCGTGGCCAACGACGTGAGGGAGGCCGCGGATCGGCGAGGGGCGGTGGCGGATCTGCGCCTGGGGCTGCGGAATGCGGCGTCGGCCGGTCGGGATTCCGTCGACTCCGTGCGACAAGATTTCGAGGGCTACGTCGTCATCGCCGGGGACAACGTGTTCGGCTTCCCGTTGGACGAGCTGGTCGAGGTGATGCGCAGTGGGCCGAGTGTTGGAGGCGGCGAGAATGCCGGGGCCGGTCGGGATTCCGGGATCCACGGCGCCGACACCCGAATCATCGATGCCCCCGACGCCGTCGTCGCCGTCGAGCGACCCGAGCCCGTCGAGGATCTCCGGGGAATGGGAGTGGCCTGCGTGGACGAGGAGGGGTGGGTCGTTCGGGTCCAGGAGAAGCCCGACGAGCCGATCTGCGATCGCCGGGTCGCCGCCATCTACGCCTTCGGGCCCGGGCTTCCGAGCTGGATCGACCGGTTCCTGGAGGAGGGGGGAAACCCGGACTCGCCGGGCTACCTCATCGAATGGCTGGCGGGGACGGACGGGCAGGCGGGCTCCCCGCGGGAGCCGGCGTCGGGCGCGGGCTCACATCCTGCCGGACAGGGAGCTTCCAGAGCTTCCAGAGCTCCCGGCGACCTGCGTGTCGCAGCCTACCCGGTCTCCGGCTACCGCTTCGACGTGGGAACGCCGGAGCGGCTGGAGCAGGCTCGGAGATTCTTCGAGCGTAGCGACGAGAGGCCGGGCTGAGGCCCGACGAGACACCGCGGTGTGGCTCGACGGAAAGCCACGGTGAGGCTCCGTCCCGCTCATGCATGGATGCGCCCGGGCGGGGAGCCTTATCTTTTTTCAAGGCGCTCCTGAATTCCTGGAGGGACTCCAATTCCTGAACGGACCCCCGACCCTGGTAC
>JBKHJU010000022.1:0-10813 GCA_046537985.1 Longimicrobiales bacterium | reverse complement strand
GGACCATCCGGACCATGGAGTCGTAGACCGCCGAGTCGCCGTGCGGGTGGTACTTACCGAGCACTTCACCCACCACGCTGGCGCTCTTCTTGTACGCCCGGCCCGGCGAGAGGCCGAGGTCGCTCATGGCGTAGAGAATCCGCCGGTGCACGGGCTTGAGGCCGTCCCGCACGTCCGGGAGGGCCCGCTGCACGATGACGCTCATCGAATAGTCGATGAACGACTCCCGCATCTCGTCCTCGAGGAGGCGCGCGAGCACACGCTCGCCGGCGCCGGTCAGCTCGGGATCGTCGCCGTTCCCGCCGGTCTCGACATCGTCAGCCATAGGTCACTCTCGATGGAGTTGGGTCTACGTCGGGCATCCGCCCCCGGAATCCGCGTCTCCCATCCGGGTGGAGCGGCGCCTCGCTTCCGCGACCCTTCGCGCGCGCGAGCGCGAGGAATCGACGGAACCATGCGAGGCGAGCGGGCGGAAGGTGACGGTCGCGGAGAAGGAAGTGGAGCCGGTGGCCCGGAGCCGACCCGAGGTTCCCATTCGCTGGGGAACCCGAATCGGCCAAAGTCGTTGAAATATAAAGCAAAACGCCCGATTCGGGCAAGGGCTCGAGCGGCCTGTGCAGAGACCCTTCCGACGGAGCCTCCGACGCTCCGAAAAGGCCTCCGAAGGACGACCCGAAAGAGACCCCGTCACGCCACCACTGCGAAGTCCTCCAACTCCCTCAATCCCAGGCTCTCGGCCACCGCGCGTATCTCGCATCGGGCCCCGACCCGGCCCACGGCCCCCAGGTGGACCGGGGCGGATTTCCCGGATCGGCCCTCCACCAGGTGGCCCACGTCGTCCGGTCCGACGACCGGCGCACCATGGATCTCCTGGCCGATCTTCCGGGGATTCACCTCCATCCATGCCAGGATCTCCCCTCCCTGGCGCAGGATCTCCCGGCCGAGGGCCTTCCCCGTGGGCCCGGCGCCCCAGAGGACCGCGCCGGGCCGTCCCTTCAGGAGCGTACGGCGGAGGAAGTGAACCTTGCACCGGCGAAAGGCGGCCCGAGTGTAGGCGTCGCCCACCCGGGAGAGCCGGGTGGGCGACTCCCGCCACTTCAGGAGCGTCTCGGGAACCTTTCCCAGACGATGGCCGGCCTCCCACAGCCGCAGCACCAGGTCGTAGTCCTCGGGCCACCCCCGATCCCGGTATCCCTCCAACGCTTCCACCACGTCGGCCCGGAGGAAGAAGGTGGGATGGGCGAGCGGACACTCGACGAAGATGTCGGCGGCGATGGCCTCCGGCGCCACGAGCCCGTTGATCCAGCGCTCGTACCGTCGGGCCCCGTCCGTCACCGCGTCCCGGGGAACGTATTCCACCCGGGTGCCGCACCCGGCCAGATCGGGCTGGGACTCCATGAGGTCCAGCTGGCGCTCGAGGCGCCCCGGCGCCGAGACGTCGTCTGCATCCATCCGGGCCAGGTATCGGCCTCGGGCCTCGAATCGGCCTCGCTCCAGGGCCGCCACGATGCCCGAGGGGGGCTGACGGTGGACCCGGAGTCGGGGATCCCGGTCCGCCCAGCGGTCCAGGACCGCGGGAGTGTCGTCGTCGGACCCGTCGTCCACGGCGACGATCTCGAAGTCGGGGAGGGTCTGTCGAGAGAGGGAGCCCAGGGCCACGTCCAGGTGGCGACCCCCGTTACGGACCGGAAGGAGGACGCTGACCCGAGGGGTCGGGGTCCCGGCGGTCATCCGAGGGCCGCGTCATCCACGACCGGACCTCAAACGCCGGCCTCCTCACGGCGGAGGACCGGAGCCAGGTACCGGCCCGTATGGCTCTCGGGAACCGAAGCGATGTCCTCGGGTCGCCCGGTGGCCACGATCCGCCCTCCCTTCCGTCCCGCCTCGGGTCCCATGTCCACGATCCAGTCGGCGGCCTTGATCACGTCCAGGTTGTGCTCGATTACCAGCACCGTGTTTCCGCTCTCCACCAGCCGGTCCAGGACCCGGAGCAGCTTTCGCACGTCGTCGCCCGACAGGCCCGTGGTGGGTTCGTCCAGGAGGTAGAGCTTCCGGCCCTGCTTGCCCGACGCCGTGGCCAGCTCCCGGGCGATCTTGAGACGCTGAGCCTCTCCGCCGGAGAGGGTCGGAGCCGGCTGGCCGAGACGAAGGTAGCCGAGCCCCACCTGCTGGAGGTGCCAGAGGGTCTGCCCCAGGGCGTCCTGCTTGATGAAGAAGCGGATGGCCTCGTCCACCGTGAGCTCGAGGACCTGCGCAATGCTCAGCCCCTTGTACGCGACGTCGAGGATCTCGGGCTTGTAGCGGGTCCCCCCGCAGACGTCGCACGGCACGTATACGTCGGCCATGAAGACCATCTCGATCTCCACCCGGCCGGCGCCCTTGCACTCCTCGCAGCGTCCCCCCGAGACGTTGAAGGAGAAGTGGCCCGGCTCGTATCCCCGCTCCCGGGACAGGGGCTGGTTGGCGAAGAGGTCCCGGATGTAGCTCCATGCCTTGATGTAGGTGACCGGATTCGAGCGGGGAGTTCGGCCGATGGGAGACTGGTCCACCAGCACCACCTCGTCGAGGTGGCTCGCGCCCTCGAGGGCCCGATATTCCCCCACGGACTCGCCCAGGTGCTCCTTGGCCGAGGTCTCGCCCCCTCCCAGCTCCTTCTCCAGGGCCCGGAAGAGGATGTCGTGGACCAGGGTGGACTTCCCCGAGCCCGAGACTCCGGTGACGACGTTCAGCGCCCGGAGGGGGAATTCCACGTCCACCTTCTCCAGGTTGTGGAGCGTGGCCTCCCGGAGCACCAGCCGGGGGCCGTCCACGGGCCTGCGTCGCTCGGGCACCGAGACCTCCGCCTCGCCCGAGAGGAAGCGTCCGGTGGCGGTGTCGGCGGACCGGAGCTCCTCGGGCGTTCCCTGGAAGACGAGACGGCCTCCCCGCTCGCCCGAGGCCGGGCCCAGCTCCACCACCTGGTCGGCTGCGTCGATGGCCTGGTTGTCGTGCTCGACGACGACGACGGTGTTGCCCCCGTCCCGGAGGCGGAGGAGGAGGTCCAGGAGGGCGCCCGTATCCCGGGGATGGAGGCCCACCGTGGGCTCGTCCAGCACGTAGAGAGTGTCCACCAGGCTCGCCCCCAGGGAGTTGGCCAGGTTGATCCGCTGGGACTCCCCGCCCGAGAGAGTCCGGGTCTGGCGGTCCAGCGTCAGGTATCCCAGCCCCACCTCCACCAGGAAGGAGAGGCGGGACCGGAGCTCCCGGAGGATCGTGGCCGCGATCTCCTCCTCCATCCGGGTGAGCTCGAGGGAGGAAGCCCACCCGGTGAGCTCGTCGAGGGGCCTGTCGCCCGCCTCGGAGATGGTCAGCCCGCCCACCCGGACGTAGCGGGCCTCCTTCCGCAGCCGGGCACCCTCGCAGGAGCGACACGTGACCGGGCTCTGGTACTGGCGCAGGAAGACCCGGATGTAACGCTTGTATCGCTTCTTCTCCCGGGAGCGGAGAAAGGGCACGACCCCCTTGAATCCATCGCCGCCGTAGAGGACGGTCTCCCGGAAGTCCCCGGGCAGCTCCTCCCACCGGGTGCGCATGGAGACGCCCCGCTCGTCGGCGAAGGCCCGCAGGCGATCCCGCTCCCGATCGTAGCGGGGCTTCGTCCACGGATCCACCGCTCCGTCCTCCAGGGAGCGCCGGGGGTTCGGGATGATGAGCTCCTCGTCGTACTCCAGCGTCGCCCCGAAGCCGGTGCACTCGGGACAGGAGCCGTAGGGACTGTTGAAGGAGAAGAGGTGCGGAGAGGGGTCCAGGAACTCCACCTCCGGGTCCCGGGGGCAGCGGAAGTGCTCGGTGAAGCCGAGGCGATCCGGGAACGTGCGCCCGTCGGTGCCTCCGCCCTCATCCGAGCCGCCGACTCCCTGGCCCGACCCGCCGGCAGGACCGCCCGACTCCCGCCGGAGCAGCACCACCGCCTCCCCCTCTCCTTCGGCGAACGCCGTCCCCAGGGAGTCGGCCAGACGGTCCCGGACGTCGGAAGACGCCTTGAGTCGGTCCACGACCACGAGTATGTCGTCGGCCTCGGTCAGGTCCCGCCCCAGGACTTGCGTGTCCTCGGCGTCCGCTACCCCGACGTCCAGGAGCTCGCCGTCGGCCAGGACGCGCAGGAATCCCATGGCCCGAAGGTTCTCCACCACCAGGGGGTGGGTCACCTGTTCGCTGAGCTTCAGGGGAAAGGTCACCTGAAACCGTGTGCCCTCCGGGAGCTCGAGGACCTCGTCGGTCGCCGAGCTCACGGTGTCGGGGCGGATCTCCTCGCCGCACTCGGGACAGTACGTCCGGCCCACCCGGGCCCAGAGGAGTCGGAGGTAGTCGTGGACCTCGGTGGCGGTCCCCACCGTGGAGCGGCTCGTCTTGGTGGGGTTCTTCTGCTCGATGGCCACCGCCGGCGCCACCCCCTCCACGGCGTCCACGTCCGGCTTCTCCATACGCTCGAGAAACTGCTTGGCGTAGGTGGAGAGGGACTCCACGTAGCGCCGCTGCCCCTCGGCGAAGAGGGTGTCCAGGGCGAGGGACGACTTTCCGGAACCCGACGGACCGGTCACGACCGTCAGGGCCCGCCTGGAAAGGTCCAGGTCGATGCCCTTGAGGTTGTGCTGGCGTGCGCCCCGAATTCGGATGTAGTCGTCCATGAGCCCTTAAAGATAGGACGATGCGCCGATAATCGTAGGGCACGCCGCGCCATGTCCGGTGGATCCGCGATCCGTCTTGCGGACAGTCGAAAGCGGCGTCACCTTCTCGACGCTTCCCCACCCGACATCCAGCTGAGCCCCATGCCAGAGCCCGTGACGGAGCCCGCATGCCCCCCGAGAAGCTCCGGGCGAGGCGAGAGGAGATTCTCGAGCCCGCCCACCGGCACGGCGCGGAGAAGGTCCGGGTGTTCGGATCGGTGGTTCACGGGGCCGCCGGCGCCGGGAGCGCCGTGGACTTCCTGGT
Source organism: Longimicrobiales bacterium (assembly GCA_046537985.1). GTDB lineage: Bacteria > Gemmatimonadota > Gemmatimonadetes > Longimicrobiales > Gaopeijiaceae > JBKHJU01. Next base: position 5,842 of record JBKHJU010000022.1, on the reverse strand, counting down.
TCGGTTCCGGAACGGGACCCGCCTCCTCGATCAGGTGGCCTCGATCCGGGACCTCGAGAGCCTCCTCGGACGGGATGTGGACGTGGTGTGCGAGCCGAGCCTCCACCGGCTCATCCGCCCGAAGGTCCCCTCCCAGGCGGTTCCCCTTCGAGCGATCCCCGTCAAATACCGGACCTCCGATCTCCACGAGCCCGACCGACCCGTCCTCTACACCCCGGTTGCGGTCGTCTCCTCCAGATGCTTCCGCAGCTTCCCCACCCCGCCGCGAAACGAGTACGCCTCCAGCCCTCGCTCCTGCAGGAGCTCGGCCAGGTGGGCCGTCTGGACCCCCCGGTCGCAGTAGAGGACGTAGGTCGAATCCCCGTCGAGCTGGTCGCCGTGAGCGGCCACCCAGCGAGGCGCTTTCAACTCGGCCTCTGGATGGTGCCAGGCGTCGAACTCCTCCCGGGGACGACAGTCGAGGATGACGGCCCCCGGCGGCACCTCGTCCACGAAGATGTAGGGCTCCACCAGGTCGAAGGGATCCAGGGAGCGGAGGTCGAGGACCCGGCGATCCGCCACGGCGGCCTCGAGGCGGTCGAGCTCCATCCTGCTCTCCTCGTCCCGGGCCGCCTCGGGCCTCGAGTGGGTCACGGGGCGATCGGGAAGGATGGCGCAGTACTCCTTCACCTTGGCGCTCAGGGCCGACGTCCCGATCCGATCCGCCCGCGTGATGATCTCCTGCTTGTCCAGCCCCAGAAGCGGGCGGAAGACGGGAAGCGACGCCACGTCGTCGATGGCCCGGAGGTTGCCCAGGGTCTGGGAGGAGACCTGCCCCACGGACTCCCCCGTGATGATGGCCTCGCCCTCCACTTCCCGGGCGATTCGCTCCGCCGCCCGGTACATGAGGCGCTTGAGCACCACCTGCCAGTAGCGGGGGGTGACCCGCTCCCTCAGGTGATCCACCATCTCCTCGAAGTCCACCACGTGGAAGCCAGGACGGTCGCCGTAGCTCCAGTCGTCGGCCAGGATCTTGGCCACCGACACCACCGAGCGCTCGTACGCCTGCCCGCCGAGATTGCAAAAGACGTACTCGAGGGAGATGCCCCGCTTGAGCATGAGCCACGCCGCCACCGCCGAGTCGAATCCCCCGGAGATCAAGCAGACGGCCTTCCCCTCGACCCCCAGGGGGAGCCCGCCGGGGGCTTCGACGCGATCGTGGTAGAGGAAGGCGTCGCCGTGGCGGATCTCCACCGCCACCGTCACTTCCGGGGCGTCGAGATCGACTACCGCCTCTTCGTTCAGGGCCGCCCCCAGCCGGTTTTTCACGTCCCACGACGAGAACTCGTGCTCCCCCACCCGACGGCAGCGGATGGCGTAGGTGCGCCCGCGGACCCGGTCCCCGTAGAGCTCCCGCCCCCTCGAGACGATGGCCTCCAGATCGGCCGCGACCCGCGCCTCGATCCGGGAGAGGGAGCTCAGGCCGAAGACCCGGGAGAGCACCTCGTCGGCCCGGGGGCTCGAAGAGGTGACGAAGAGACGGCTCCAGTGGTCCTCCACCACCCCCTCGGCTCCGCTGGAGCGCAGGGCATCCTCGATGTTCCGGGCCAGACGCTCCTGGAACCGGCGCCGGGTCCGGTTCGACTTGGTGGCGACCTCCGCGGCCAGGCGGAGGAGGTAGAGGTGTTCCGAGGTCATTGAGCCTGCAGTGCGACTGGGGGTGAACACGGCATCGGTGTGACCGGATACCGGTGAGCCCGGTCGATCCCGGTCGATGTCCATCGCTCCCGGGACCGTCTGGACCACCAGCACGGCACGACTACTATAATACGCCGCGGGCCGAGTTCCGCTCCGTCCCCTGGAGCGGACCGACCCGCTGTCGCGGGCCGTCCCGACGCGTGGGCGATCGGTCGGGGGGGTGCGACGATCGTCTTGACGGGCCCCGGAGCCCGGAATAGCTTCTTCATCCTATGAGCTTCGCCATCGAGTGCCGGCGTCACCACTCCCATCATCATTCGATCCCCCCGGGTCGTGTGGTGCTCCCGGTCTGCGCCTGAAGTAAGCTCGAGCGAAGACGAGAGATGCGCCGCGGCCCGTTTCACGACGGGTCGCGGCTTTTTTGTTGTCTGCGACATGCGCGTGACCATCGTTTTCTGAGTTCGAGATTCTTCCAGGATCCAACACCGTGCTTCGAATCGCGCTTCCCAACAAAGGCAGGCTCTCGGAAGAGGCCCTCTCCCTCTTCGAGCGAGCGGGTCTCGAGCCCGAGTTCCGGGCCGACCGCGCCCTGGTGGCGTCCCTGGGAGAGGACTTCCAGGCCATCTTCGTCCGGGCCGCGGACATTCCCGAGTTCGTCTCCGATGGAGCCGCGGAGCTGGGCGTCACGGGGGCCGATCTCGTGGCGGAGAGCGGACGGGACGTCACCGAGCTCATGGATCTGGGCTTCGGGCGATGCCGCCTTGTGGTGGCCGTCCGGGACGAGAGCTCCATCGCCTCGCCGGAAGACGTTCCCGACGGCACCCGCATCGCCACCTCCTTCCCCGGCCTGACCCGCCGCTTCTTCGAGGACCTGGGAATCTCCGTGGAGATCGCCCCCGTCTCGGGCGCCGCGGAGATCGCCCCCCACCTGGGCGTCGCCGACCTCATCGTCGATCTCTCCTCCACCGGCTCCACGCTCCGGGTCAACGGCCTCCGGCCCGTGGGGACGATCCTGGAGTCCTCGGCCCGGATGGTGGCGAACCCGAAGGCCCTGGACGACGACCAGGGGAGCGGTCGCCGGATCCAGGAGCTGGTCGTCGCCCTGGAGTCGGTTCTCCGAGCCGAGCGAAAGCGGTACCTCATGGCCAACGTGCCCCGGGATCGCCTCGACGAGGTCCGGGAGGTCCTCCCCGGCATCTCCGGTCCCACGATCATCGAGGTCAAGAACGGAGGCACGTGGGTCGCCGCCCACGCCGTGGTGGACGCGTCGAACATCTACCAGACCATCAACGACCTGAAGCGCCTCGGCGCCGAGGGCATCCTGGTCACCCGCATCGAGAGGCTGATGCCATGACCGGCGATGCGATCCGCGGCGACTCCCGCACCAGCGACGCGAATGGCGGCGGCACGACGGGGGGCGTTCCCCCGGTGGCCCTGGCCGTCGATGCCGTGCTTTCGGAGCTGAACGAAGCCCAGGCGAGCCTCCTCCTGGACCGGCGCCCCGGAAACGAGGGCGAGCTTCGGGGCCAGGTGGCCGGGATCCTGGACGACGTCCGGTCCAGGGGCGACGAAGCCCTCCGGGAGATGGCCCGTCGCTACGACGGGGTCGAGCTGGACGAGCTGGAGATCCCCCGGGAGCGGTGGAAGGAGGCTCTCGACGCCATGGACCCGGAGGTCCGACGCGCCCTGGAGCAGGCGGCCCGAAACGTGGAGATCTTCCACGAGGCCCAGGTCCCGGACCGGGTCGAGGTGACCGTCTCGGAAGGGGTGACCCTGGGACGGGACACGGTTCCCCTTTCCCGGGCGGGCGTCTACGTGCCCGGTGGGCGGGCAGCGTACCCCAGCAGCGTCGTGATGGGAGTGGTGCCGGCCCGGGCCGCGGGAGTCCGGGAGATCGTCGTCTGCTCTCCCCCGGGACCCGACGGGCTCCCCCCCGACGCGGTCCTGGCGGCATGCGCAATCTCCGGAGCCGACCGTCTCTTCGCCGTGGGAGGAGCCGGGGCCGTCGGCGCCATGGCCTTCGGCACCGAGAGTGTGCCCCGGGTCGACGTGGTGGTGGGTCCCGGCAACCGCTGGGTGACGGAGGCCAAGCGCCAGATCGCCGGAGAGGTGCCCATCGACGGACCCGCCGGTCCGTCCGAGGTCCTGGTGGTGGCCGAGGAGGGGGCGGCCGACGCCGTCCCCATCGCCGTCGAGCTCGTGGCCCAGGCCGAGCACGACCCGGACGCGGCGGTCGCACTCGTGACCCCCTCCGACGCTCTTCTCGAGAACGTCAGGGTCGCTCTCGCCCGGGAGGTCGAAGCCACTCCCCGCAGGTCGGTGGTGGAAGACGCCCTCCGGGCGAACGGCGCCCTTCTCCTCGCCCGGGATCTCGCCGAGGCCCTGGCCTTCGCCGAAGACTACGCGCCGGAGCACCTCGCCCTCTATACGCGGAACCCCCGGCGGGACCTCGGGGCCGTGCGAAGCGCCGGCACCGTGTTCCTGGGCCAGCCCGCTACTGTGGCCTTCGGCGACTACATCACCGGAGCGAACCACGTGCTGCCCACGGCGGGGCGGGCCCGTTCCTTCTCCGGCCTCTCCACGGAGCACTTCCTTCGCTCCTTCACCTGGCAGGAGGTCACGACCGAGGGAGCCCGGCGCCTCTCGGATCCGGTTCGCCGGCTGGCCGAGGCCGAGGGACTCCCGGCCCACGCCCGGGCCGCCGAGCTGCGGGAGGACTCGTGAGCTTTCCGAGGGAGGACTATCGGGTTCTGGAGCCGTACGCCCCGGACCGGCGTCCGGTGGCCGTGGATCTCAGCGACAACACGAATCGGTGGGGCCCCCATCCCGCCGCCCTGGCGGTGTTCCGGAACGCCTCTCCCGAGAGCCTGACCCGGTACCCCAGCGTCTACGCCGACACCCTCAAGTCCGCGGTGGCGGAGCGATGGGACGTGCCCGGGGAGTGCGTGGCCACCGGCTGCGGCTCCGACGATCTCCTGGACTCCACGTTCCGGGCGGTCTCGGCCGGGGGAGGAGCCGTCGCCTATATGGACCCCACCTTCTCCATGATCCCCATCTTCTCCCGGATGAACGGGCTGGAGTCGGTGGCGGTGCCCTGGAGCGAAGCCGAGGAGGACCCGGACCGCCTCGTCGCCACCGGGGCCGCCGCCGTCTACGTCTGCGCTCCGAACAACCCCACGGGCTTGGTGCCCCGGTCGGGATGGCTCGAAGGGCTCCTGGACGCGGTGGGACCGGAGGGTCCGGTGGTGGTGCTGGACGAGGCCTACGCCGAGTTCGCCGACGAAAGCCGGATCACGACGGCTCCCGACACCCGGCGCCTCCTCGTCCTGCGGACCCTCTCCAAGGCCTTCGGCCTGGCCGGCCTCCGGATCGGCTACGCGGTGGGACCCGCCGATGTGGTGGCCGAAGTCGAGAAGTCCCGGGGCCCCTACAAGGTGGGGCGCATCGACGAGGAAGCCGCCGTTCAGGCCCTTCGCGCCTCCGGCGAGTGGATCGACGGCATCGTCCGTCAGACCCGGGACAACCGGACTCGCCTCATCGGAGAGCTCGACGACCGACAGCTCCGTCCCCTTCCCTCCCAGGGCAACTTCGTCTTCCTTCCGGTGGCGCCCCGAACCACCGCCGAGGTGACGAAGGGGCTCAGGGACCGCGGGGTCGCGGTCCGGCCCTTCCCCGACGTGCCCGAGCTCGGCGACGGCGTCCGCGTCACCATCGGCCCCTGGGAGATGATGGAGCGCTTTCTCAACGCGCTGGACGAGGTCATCTCATGAAGGAGGCTCCGGAGTCATGACGAAGGCTCTCAAGACGGCCCTGTTCGATTACGGCGCCGGGAACCTCCACTCCCTGGCGAAGGCGCTCGAGCGTGGTGGCGCGGAGGTCTGGATCACCCGGGACTGGGACGAGGCCCTGTCGGCCGAGGTCCTGGTGCTTCCCGGAGTCGGATCCTTCGGGGCGGCGGTCCGGGCCCTGGGCGACCGGGGCGACGCGGTCCGGGAGGCGCTGGAAGGTGGGCTTCCCTGCCTGGGCATCTGCCTGGGCATGCAGCTCTTCTTCGAGGAGAGCGAGGAAGGTGAAGGCCGGGGAGTCGGCCTCATTTCCGGCAGGGTCCGGAAGATGGAGGCTCGGCGGGTGCCCCAGATGGGGTGGAACGACGTCGACACCCGGC
>JBKHJU010000021.1:0-11015 GCA_046537985.1 Longimicrobiales bacterium | reverse complement strand
ACCTCCTTCTGGGTGCCTATGTCCGCAGGAAGGAGCCGGAGCGGGTCCAGGAACGCATGGGCGAGGTCTTCGAGCTCTTCCCGGTCCTCGAGGAGAAGGCTCGGGATCCCGCCGGGACCCTGAGCGGGGGACAGCAGCAGATGCTGGCCATCGCCCGGGCCCTCATGGCCAGCCCCCGCCTCCTCCTCCTGGACGAGCCCTCCCTGGGCCTGGCTCCCCTGGTCGTGGACGAGGTCTTCGAATCGATCCTGGAGATCAACGAGCGGGGCACCAGCGTCCTCCTGGCCGAGCAGAACGCCAACGCGGCCCTGAAGGTGGCGGGCCGGGGCTACGTGATCGAGGAAGGAGAGGTGGCCCTGGAGGGTGAGCGGGACGAGCTCATGGACAATCCCGAGGTGCGCCGGGCGTACATCGGAGTGTGACCCCGCGAGGAGAGCGCGACGTGACCGACACCCGAGAGATCTCGGCCGAAGACCCCTACGAACGTCATCGGATGGAGGTGCTGGACTCCCACATGGCGTACGTGGACGTGGGAGAGGGCGATCCCATCGTCCTCCTCCACGGCAATCCGACCTCGTCCTACCTCTGGCGCAACATCCTCCCCCACCTCGAGGAGCTGGGCCGCTGCCTCGCACCGGACCTCATCGGAATGGGCGATTCGGGAGAGTCGGGAAACGGCCGGTACCGCTTCGTAGATCATCGGCGCTACCTGGGCGCCTGGATGGGTGCCGTGGGGGCCACCACCGACGTGACGTTCGTCATCCACGACTGGGGATCGGCGCTGGGATTCGACTGGTCCCGGCACCACCCGGACGCGGTGAAGGGAATCGCCTACATGGAGGCCATCGTGCGGCCCCTCACCTGGGGCGAGTGGCCCGAGGCGGCCCGCAGCATATTTCAGGCCATGCGGACGGAGGCCGGCGAGGAGATCGTCCTCGAGAAGAACATCTTCGTGGAGCGGATCCTCCCCTCCAGCGTCCTGAGGGACCTCACCGAGGAGGAGATGACGGTCTACCGGAGCCCCTACCTCGAGCCCGGGGAATCCCGACGGCCCACCCTCACCTGGCCCCGGGAGCTCCCCATCGACGGGGAGCCCGAGGACATGGTGAAGATCGTGGGCAGTTACGCCGAGTGGATGTCCGGGTCCGACGTTCCGAAGCTCTTCGTCAGCGCCGATCCCGGCACCATCCTCACCGGCGCCCAGCGCGAATTCGTCCGGAGCTGGCCGAACCAGACCGAGGTCACCGTCCCGGGCCTCCACTTCATCCAGGAGGACTCCCCCCACGAGATCGGCGAAGCCATCGCCGAGTGGCACGGGGACCTCTGATTCGGGAGCGACGGGTCCCGGGACCACGAAAAAGCGACGCCGACGAGAGACCCGAGGGTGGTGAGGTGAGGGTTCCACGCGGAAGGAGAGTGGCTTGATGGCACGAGAGTCGAAGGCGGTCGTCTACCGGGAGGGCGCCGAGTCGGTCTCGGTCGAGGAGATCCTGGTGGACCGACCGGGCCGACACGAGGTGACGGTGGAGATCGCCGCCTGCGGGGTCTGCCACAGCGACCTCTCGGCCACCGACGGCACCATTCCGATTCCCCCGCCCCTCGTCCTCGGCCACGAGGGCGCCGGAGTCGTCGTGGAGGTGGGGGAAGACGTGACCGATCTCGAAGTCGGCGATCACGTGGTGACCATCTTCGTGAGCATGTGCGGACGCTGCCGCTTCTGCGTCACGGGGCGGCCCACCCTCTGCGACCAGGCCGCCCGGACGGTGTCCACCCTTCCCGACGGGACCCTCCGGACGCGGGACTCCGACGGGAATCCCCTGAGCGTCTTCACCGGGTGCGGCGTCATGTCGGAGTACGCCACCCTCCACGTGGACAGCGTGGTCGAGATCGACCCGGAGATCCCCCTGGACCGGGCCGCACTCATCGGATGCGGGGTGATGACGGGCGTGGGGGCGGCCATCAACACTGCGAAGGTCGAGCCGGGCTCCACCGCCGCGGTCTTCGGCGCCGGAGGCGTGGGGCTCAACGTGATCCAGGGGTGCTCCCTCTCGGGCGCCGCCATGATCATCGCAGTGGACACCTCTCCCGAGAAGCTGAAGATGGCCGAGGGATTCGGGGCGACCCACACCGTCCACGCCGTGGAGGAGGAGAACGTGGTGAAGGCGATCCGCTCCCTGACCGACGGGGGAGCGGACTACGCCTTCGAATGCGTGGGGAGCGGTGACGTGGTGGCCCGGGCCTACGGCGCGACCCGGAAGGGGGGCGTAGCCGTGGCCGTGGGCGTGGCGCCCCCGAAGGACCGGACCTTCATCCGGACCGCCAGCCTCGTCTTCGGAGAGAAGACCCTCACGGGAAGCTACTTCGGCTCCGCCCGGCCCCGGGAGGACTTTCCTCGACTCCTCGCCCTCTACCGCTCCGGCCGCCTCCTCCTCGACGAGCTCATCACCGAGACGTACTCCGTCGACGATGCCCCGCGGGCCTTCCGGGACCTGGTGGAAGGGAAGAACGCCCGGGGCGTGATCTCCTTCAGATGAACGGCGCTCGTCGCTTGCTGAAGACCCTCCTCGACTCGGGGGTCGAGGTCTGCTTCACCAATCCGGGCACGTCGGAGATGCACTTCGTGGCGGCCCTGGACTCCGAGCCGGGAATGCGGGCCATCCTCGGCCTCTTCGAAGGGGTCGTGACGGGGGCCGCCGACGGCTACGCCCGGATGGCGGAAAAGCCCGCCTGCACCCTCCTCCATCTGGGGCCGGGCCTGGGCAACGGCCTGGCCAACCTCCACAACGCCCGGCGCGCCCGGGTGCCGGTGGTGAACATCGTCGGCGACCACGCGACCCACCACCGGGCCCTGGACGCCCCCCTCACCTCCGACATCCGGAGCATCGCCTCGGCGGTGTCGGGGTGGGTCCATTCGGCCGGCGATCCGGCCCGGGTTGCCCAGGACGGAGCCCGGGCGGTGGCGGCCAGCTACGGACCGCCGGGACAGGTGGCGACCCTGATCCTCCCCGCCGACACGGCGTGGCTGGAGGCGGGCCCGCCAGCGGATCCGGTCCGTCCGCCTGCGCCGAAGCCGCCCCCACCGGAGCGGGTGGAGGAGATCGCCGAGCTCCTTCGCTCCGCCGGTGACGGCGCAGCCATTCTCCTGAACGGATCGGCTCTGTACCACGGAGGCACGAAGCTGGCGGGGAAGATCGCCGCCGCCACGGGAGCCCGGCTCTTCACGGACACGTTCGTCCGGAGGGCCGAGCGGGGCGCCGGCCGGGTGAACATCTCCCGGCTTCCCTACCTCGGGGAGCGGGCCGTCGAGGCCCTCCGGGGGGTGACCCGCCTGATCACCGTGGAGACGACGGCCCCGGTCTCCTTCTTCGCCTATCCGGGAAAGCCCGGCGAGCTCATCCCGGAGGGATGCACCGTCCACACCCTGGCCGACCCGGCGGCGGACGGCCGGGAAGCCCTCCGCTCCCTGGTGGATGCCCTGGACGCCGACAGCGCGTCTCCGAGCACCACGTCCCTGGACCGGCCCGGGCTTCCCACCGGTGACCTCACCCCCGAGACCCTGGCCCTGGTTCTGGCCCACCACCTCCCGGAAAACGCGGTGGTCATGAACGAGGCCGCCACCGCGGGCCGGGCGGTCCCCGGCGCCCTCCGGGACGCCCCGCCCCACGACTGGCTCGACCTGACGGGGGGCGCCATCGGACAGGGGATGCCGGCGGCCACCGGGGCCGCCGTGGCGTGCCCGGACCGGAAGGTGGTCTCCCTGGAGGCCGACGGCAGCGGCATGTATACCGTGCAGGCCCTCTGGACCCAGGCCCGGGAAGGGCTGGACGTGACCACGGTGATCTTCTCCAACCGAAAGTACGCCATTCTGGAGATGGAGTACCGCCGGGTGGGCGCCGGCGACCCCTCCCCCCGGGCCCGAGGGCTCTTCGACCTGACCCGGCCCGAGCTGGACTGGGTGGAGATGGCCGCTTCCATGGGCGTAGAGGGCGCCCGGGCCACCACGGCCGAAGAGCTCGCCGACGCCCTCGCCCGGGGGCTGGCCGAGCCCGGCCCCTATCTGGTGGAAGCCGTGCTCTGAACGACACCGGCCCTGCCGGGGACCTTCGTTGCGAAGGAGCGTTCCGAGCCTACATTCAAGTTCCCTGAATGACTTCCTGAACGGCCTCGGGATACTGCGAGGCGCTCGTAGGACGATCGTTCCCCGCATCTTCGAGAGTGACGATGGCCTCTTCATCGGCTGATACCGCGAGTTCGAAGTCCGCAGGTAAGCAACCCCGGGAGATCTCGGAGCGGGAGGCCCGCCGGGTGGCCGAGGCGGCACGAGAGAAGGAGTGGACCCTCCCGAGCTTCGTGAGGGAGCTCTTCCTGGGGCGCGTCCGGATGGATCTCATCGATCCGTTTCCCGAGCCGAAGAAAGACGAGGGAGATCGGGGAGAGGCCTTCCTCCAGGAGCTCGAGGCCTACCTGAAAACCGTGGACGGAGACGCCCTCGACAGCGAGCCGGGGATGCCGCCGGAGGTCCACGAAGCCCTCTCGGAGCTGGGAGCCTTCGGAATGAAGATCCCCGAGGAGTACGGGGGACTCGGGCTGTCCCAGCGGACCTACGCCCGGGCCCTCTCCCTGGCCGGATCCCACTCCTCCACCATCTCCTCGACCCTCTCGGCCCACCAGTCCATCGGCGTTCCGCAGCCCCTCCTCCTCTTCGGCACCCCCGAGCAGAAGGAGAAGTACCTGCCCCGGTGCGCCAAGGGAGCCATCTCGGGCTTCGCCCTCACCGAGAGCGACGTGGGGAGCGACCCCGCCCGGATGCGCTGCGAGGCGGTGCCCACCGAGGACGGAAAGGCTTACATCCTGAACGGCACGAAGCTCTGGTGCACCAATGCCCCCCACGCCGAGCTGGTGGTGGTCATGGCCCGGACCCCCGGGCACGAGGGAAGCCGCTCGGGTATCACCGCCTTCATCGTCGAGATGGACTGGGAAGGGGTGGAGATGACCCACCGGTGCTCCTTCATGGGGCTTCCCGGAATCGAGAACGGGGTCCTGGAGTTCAACGACGTGCGGGTGCCGGTGGAGAACCGCATCTGGGACGAAGGGCGAGGTCTCAAGCTGGCCCTGGTCACCCTCAACACCGGCCGCCTCGGCATCCCATGGACCTGCGCCTCGGCCGGGAAGTGGTGCCTCCAGGTGGCCCGTGAGTGGTCCTCGGTGCGGCGGCAGTGGGGCGCAGCCATCGGCAAGCACGAAGCCGTGGCCCACATGGTGTCCGGCATCGCCGCCGACACCTTCGCGATGGAAGCCGTGGCGGAGCTGGGAGTGGCCCTGGCCGACTCGGGCAAGTTCGACATCCGGCTCGAGGCAGCCATGGGCAAGCTCTTCAACTCGGAGCGGGGCTGGAAGGTGGTGGACGACACCATGCAGATCCGGGGCGGTCGGGGCTACGAGACCGCCGAGTCCCTGGAGGGACGGGGCGAGGCTCCCATCGACGTGGAGCGAGCGCTGCGCTCCATGCGCATCAACCGGATCTTCGAGGGCTCCTCGGAGATCATGCGCCTCTTCATCGCCCGGGAGGCGGTGGATCCCCACCTGAAGAAGGCCGGGGCCGTGGCCGATCCCGATGCCGGCCTCGGCGAGAAGGCGAAGGACGCCGTGGGGCTCGGGCTCCACATGGCCGGGTGGATGGGCCGGAACGTGGTGGGGTGGAGCCGGAAGCCGTCGTACTCGAAGTACGGTGACCTCTCGGGTCACGTGGCCTTCGTGGACCGCTCGGCCCGGAGGCTGGCCCGGACCATGGCCCGGGCCATGGCCCGGTTCGGCCCGAAGCTCGAGCGGCGTCAGGCCGTCCTCTTCCGCTTCGTGGATATCGGCGCCGAGCTCTACGCCATGGCGGCGGTCTGCGTCTACGCCAACGCCAGGAAGGACGAGGGCCGGGGAGAGGAGAGCCCGATCCGCCTCGCCGACCTCTTCTGCCGCCAGTCCCGGCAGCGGGTCGAGGATCTCTTCGACCACGTCTTCAGCGATACCGACCGGCCCGCCTACGAGGTGGCCCGGCGGATCCTGGACGGAGACTACCGGTGGCTCGAGAAGGGAATCTTCCCGCCCCCGGCGCCGGAAGGGATCGAGCGGGAAGACGAGGGGACGAGAGGGACCGTGGGCACGAGCCCCGGCGGTGGCCCGTCCGGTGAGAAGCGAGGACAGCGCGAACCAGTCGAAGCCAGCGGAGGTGCAGTCTGATGTTGAACCTGGCCATGCTCCTCGACGACGCCGCTCGCAACTTTCCCGAGCGCGAGGCCGTCGTCTCGGGCTCCACCCGAATGACCTACGGAGAGCTCGGCGCGGCGGCGTGCAAGGTCGCCGGCGCGCTGAGAGACCGGGGGATCGGTCCCGGCGACCGGGTGGCCCTGTCGTGCGTCAACGTGGCCTACTTTCCCATCGTCTACTACGGGATCCTCAAGGCCGGTGCCACCGTGGTGCCCCTGAACGTCCTCCTCAAGGGTCCCGAGATCGCCTACCACCTCCAGGACTCGGGGGCGAAGGCGTACTTCTGCTTCGAGGGCACCTCCGAGCTTCCCATGGCCGAGCTCGGTCGGCAGGGCTTCGAAGAGAGCCCCGACTGTGACTTCATGGTGGTGTTGACCGCGGATCCGGAGGCCGACTCCCCCATCGAGGGCACCGAGACCCTCACCGAGCTGATGGCGGGACGATCTCCCGACTTCTCCACCGCGGATCGGGACACGAACGACACCGCCGTCATCCTCTACACCTCCGGAACGACGGGACGGCCGAAGGGCGCCGAGCTGACCCACAGCAACATGCTCGTGAACGCCATCGTCTCCCGGGACCTGCACATCAAGCTCATCGACGTGAACGAGGTTCAGGTCTCCCTCGTCGCCCTCCCCCTCTTCCACTCCTACGGGCAGACGGTCCTGATGAACGGCGGGATCCTGGACAAGTGCACCCTGGTCCTGGTGCCCCGCTTCGAGCCCGCCGAGGTCCTCGACGTCATGGTCCGGGAGGAGGTCACCATCTTCGCCGGGGTGCCCACCATGTACTGGGGGCTGCTGAACCAGGCGAAGAAGGACGGCACCGACACCAGCGTCATCGCCGAGAACCTGGTGTCGTGCACCTCCGGGGGCGCGGCCATGCCCGTGGAGCTCCTCCACGCCTTCGAGGAGACGTTCGGGGTGACGATCCTCGAGGGGTACGGCCTCTCCGAGACGTCGCCGGTGGCCACCTTCAACCAGGCGGGGCTCCCCCGGAAGGTGGGCTCGATCGGCATCCCGGTCTTCGGCACCGAGGTCCGGGTGGTGGACAAGAACGACAAGGAGGTGGCCCCCGGCGAAGTGGGTGAGATCGTGATCCGGGGCCACAACGTGATGAAGGGATACGTGAACCGTCCCGAGGCCACGGACGAGGTCATGCGGAACGGGTGGTTCCACACCGGCGACCTGGCCCACATGGACGAGGACGGCTACCTCTTCATCCGTGGCCGCCTGAAGGACATGATCATCCGGGGCGGGTTCAACGTGTATCCCCGGGAGATCGAGGAGGTGCTCGCCGAGCACGCCGCGGTCTCCATGGCGGCCGTGGTCGGCGTCCCCGACGAGGAGTCGGGAGAGGAGATCAAGGCGTTCATCGTCCTCGAAGACGGCGTGAACGGGATCTCGGAGGACGAGATCGTCGACTGGTGCGAGGAGCGGATGGCCGCCTACAAGTATCCCCGATACGTCGAGTTCCGGGACTCCCTCCCCATGAACGCCACGGGAAAGATCCTCAAGCGGGAGCTCCGGGCGGAGGAAGAAGAGAAGACGGCGGCCGGAAAGGGCGGAGATTGATGGGAAGCGCGATCGACGATCTCCGGGCGACGGGGGAAACGATTAGGCGAGGGTCCGAGTGATGGCGGCAGAAGGGACGAGGGGCGGGGCAGGGGCATCGGAGGACGGGGCGGAGGCTCCCCGGACCGACGTCTTCGAGCTGTTCAGGCTCGACGGCAGGACGGCCATCGTCACCGGCGGGGGCCGGGGACTGGGCGAATACATGGCCGAAGCCCTGGCCGAGGCCGGAGCCGACGTGGTCCTCTGCTCCCGGAAGGTGGAGGCGTGCGAAGAGGTGGCCGAGGAGCTCCGGGAGATGGGAGTCGGCGCTCTGGCCATGCGCTGCGACGTGACGCAGGAGGACGACGTGAAGGAGGTGGTCTCGGCCACCGTCGAGGAGTTCGGCGGAGTCGACATCCTCGTCAACAACAGCGGCACGAGCTGGGGCGCCCCCGCCGAGGAGATGCCGGCCGACAAGGTCGACAAGGTGCTGGCGGTGAACGTCCGGGGCACCTTCCTCATGGCCAAGGCCGTGGGGAACCACATGATCGACCGGGGCGAGGGCGGTGCCATCATCAACATCGCCTCGGTGGCCGCCTTCAAGGGCGGCCGCCCGGGACGGATGCAGGCCGCGGGATACAACGCCAGCAAGGGGGCCGTCGTGTCCCTGACCCGGGACCTGGCCGGTAGCTGGGCCCGGTACGGGATCCGGGTGAACGCCATCGCGCCGGGCTGGTTCCCCACCAAGATGTCCCGGGGGCTCATCTCCATGATCGAGGACGAGCTCCTGGCGGGGATCCCCCTCGGGCGCTTCGGGAACCCCGACGACCTCAAGGGGGTCGCTCTTCTCCTGGCGTCTCCGGCCGGAGCGTACATGACCGGCCAGACGGTGGTGGTGGACGGCGGCCAGCTCGTCTGGTAGCACCGACGCACCGACGACCGACGACGATCGGAAGATCCGCGACAATCACGAAGTGGGAGTCCATGCGAATCACGAAGCTGGGTGTGGTGGGTGCGGGAGTCATGGGGAGCGGGATCACGGGCATCGCGGCATCCGCCGGGATCCCCGTCCTCCTCCTGGACGTCCCCGGTGACGAAGACCGGAACGGACCGGCCAAGAAGGGCCTGGAGAAGGCCCTGAAGGGATCGGCCTTCCCGGACCCCGACAGGCGCTCGCTGGTGGAGGTCGGAAACGTCGAGGACGACCTGGAGCGCCTGGCCGAGTGCGACTGGATCGTCGAGGCCATCGTCGAGAAGCCCGGTCCCAAGCGGGATCTCTTCGAGGAGCTCGAGGGAGTCGTCTCCGACGGTGCCATCGTCTCCAGCAACACCTCGGCCATCCCCATGTCGGTCCTGATCGACGGGCGGAGCGAGGGCTTCCGGAACCGCTTTCTCGGCACCCACTTCTTCAACCCCGTCCGGTACATGCACCTCCTGGAGGTGATTCCGACGCCGGATACCGACGGGGCGGTCGTGGAGACCATGGAGAGCTTCGCCGACCTGGTCCTGGGCAAGGGCGTGGTCCTGGCCAGGGACGCCCCCGGCTTCATCTCCAACCGCCTGGGGCTCGAGGGCGTGGTGGAAGCCATCCGGCTCATGGAGAAGCACGACCTGGACATCGACGAGGTGGACGCCCTCACCGGCCCCCTCATGGGACGCTCCCGCTCGGCCATCTTCCGGACCACCGACATCGCCGGCCTCGACATCCTGGTGGACGCCGTGACCGGGATGCGGGAGACCACCGGAGAGGACCTGCCCCTTCCCGACTGGATCCACGGGATGGTGGAGCGCGGCGACCTGGGATCCAAGTCGGGGCAGGGCTTCTACCGGAAGGAGAAGGACGGCGAGATCAAGGTCCTCGACTGGCGCACCGGCGAGTACGGACCCCGGGAGGGCGAGCTCACGGACGAGCTGAAGGGGTTGGAGGTCGCTTCCCTCGAAGATCGACTCCGGGGGCTCGCCGACGCGGCGGGGAGCCAGGGGCACTTCGCCCGGGACTTCTTCGCCCGGACCTTCCACTACACCGCCGACAGGGCGGCGGAGCTCGCCTACGACCTTCCCTCGGTGGACCGGGCCATGGAGTGGGGATACGCCGGGCAGGCCGGGCCCTTCCGCCAGATGGACCACATCGGCCTGGACCGGATCCGGGAGCTGATCTCCGACGAGGGGCTCGACGAGCCCTCCCTCCTGGAAGAGGCCGGCGACGCCTTCTATCGGTGGGGTGAGGGACAAGCGGGCGGCGCCATGGTCCTGGCCCTCACGGGAGGCGACCGGGAGTCCCTTCCCGAAGACCCGGAAACCGTCTCGGCGGCGGCCCTCCACCGCCAGAGCCGAGTCCTCACCGAGAACGACGTGTCGGCCCTCCTGGACATGGGAGACGGCGTCGCCCTCTTCGAGCTCCGCTCCAAGATGGGAACCCTGGGCGCCCGGGTCATCGACTCGATCCGGGGGGCCCTGGAGAAGGTGGAGGAGGACGGGCTGGCCGGCATCGTCATCGGAAAGGATCAGGGCGACCGTCCCGTCTTCTCCGCCGGGGCCAACCTCCAGGAGCTCCTGGAGAGCGCCCGGAAGAAGAACTTCGATCGGATCGACTCCCAGATCGCCGCCTTCCAGGACACCTTGATGGCGGTCCGGGACGCTCCCTTCCCCGTGGTCACCGCGGCCTTCGGCACGGCGGTGGCCGGCGGAGCGGAGGTCTGCCTCCACTCGGACCAGGTCCAGGCCCACACCGAGCTGCGGATCGGGCTGGTGGAGTTCGGCGTGGGGCTCATTCCGGCGGGCGGAGGAACGAAGGAGCTCCTCTTCCGCTTCACCCGGGAGCTGAGCCGGTACGCCGAGGACGAGCTCGACAAGGCGGTGCGGGAGGCGTTCACCCTCATCGGCATGGCGACGGTGAGCGAGAGCGCCGCGGACGCCCGGAAGAAGGGATTCCTCCGGGACCGGGACCGGGTGACGGCCAACCAGGATCGCCTCCTGGCCGACGCCAAGGCGTCGGTCCTCCATCTGGCTCCCGGGTATGTCGCACCCCCGAGGCGGACCATCCCTGGCGGTCCGATCCGCTGGCCGGGCGTCGCCAGGCGGAGCTCGTGGCCGAGGTGGTCGCGGAAGGCACCGGGCTGCGCACCTGCACGACCCGGCTGCGGCGTGCTCAGGACCATCCGGCCTGCGTCCTCAAGGACCTCGGCCGCTGCGGCGCTCCGTGTG
>JBKHJU010000020.1:0-11034 GCA_046537985.1 Longimicrobiales bacterium | reverse complement strand
CGCATACCCTGTCGTCCCGATCGGACCTGCCATAGTCCGTCTGCCTAACGATTTCCACCTCGCTCATCTCCCGGTTCGGACGGTCGGAGCCGAGCTCGTTCGGGTCCGGAGAATGATCCCAGAAGGGCCGATAAGTGGATATACACCTAACTTTCGCTGCAAGTATCCGTGGATTGTCGTAGGCTGGAGAAGCGGAGGCGGTCCTCCGCGCCGTGTCGATTTCCTCCGCGCTCGTTCGACGTATGAGTGAAGGCCGGAGGGAATCTCACGGTACCGACCCGGATCCGGTCCGGGACCGTCCGGCCAACGACGGATTTCGCAGCTTCGACCTTTCTCCCTGAACGGAGGCGGCGTCATGAAGTTCCTGGGAATCGGATACTACGATCCCACGGTGTATGCAGACCTTTCGGATGCAGAGCGGGCGAAGCTCGGTGAACGATGCGCTCCCATGGACGAGGAGTTTCGTTCGACGGATCGAGTCCGTGTCCTGGCGTCGCTCACGGACGAGGAACGACGCTTCCTGACTCCCGGCGATTCCGGCACGACCATCACCGATGGGCCGTTCACGGAGGCGAAGGAGGTCGTCGGATCCTTCTTCATCATCGAGGCCGACGACCTGGACGAGGCGGCCGAGGTCGCGTCGCTCCATCCGGCTGCGAGGATCGGAAAGGCGCTGGGCTGGAAGATCGAGCTTCGTCCGATCGCAATCTATGGGACGTCGGAAGACGGCTCGGAGTGGGCGGTGGAGGGATTGGAGGACACGGGGGACGACGAGCCGAAGAGTGATTGACGGGCCGAAGCGAGGACGAAGTTGAAGTTCGCGGGTTCTTCCGACACCATGCTTCGATCGAGAGAGGAGTGACCATGCGTTTCATGATGCTGATGATTCCGGGCGGCTACGAAGCGGCGGAGCCGGATGCCGTGGAGAATCTCGACCCGGAGGCGGTGGAGAAGATGATGAAATACAATTCGGCGTTGGAGGAGGCGGGAGTCCTCCTCGACCTGAACGGACTCCATCCGCCTTCCAGCGGAGCCCGCGTCTCGTTCGCCGGGGGAGAACCCCGCGTAACCGACGGGCCCTTCGCCGAGGCGAAGGAGGTGGTCGGCGGGTACTGGATCATCGACGTCTCCTCGAAGGAAGAGGCCGTAGAGTGGGCGAAGCGCTGCCCCGGGTCGGAGAACGAGGTGATCGAGATTCGTCGAATCCAGGAGATGTCCGACTTTTCGGACGAGGTGCGGACCGCGGCGGAAGAGTTTCCCGACCTCCAGCGGCGTGCCGACGAGCGGAAGGAGTCGTGAGTCGTAGGGCGTCACGATGACGTCGGACGCCCGAAGGACCCTCGACGCCGTCTGGCGCATCGAGTCGGCCCGCATCATCGCAACCCTCACTCGAATGGTCGGAGACGTCGGACTCGCGGAGGACTTCGCCCAGGACGGCCTCGTGGCGGCTCTGGAGAGCTGGCCCGAGAAGGGCGTTCCGGACAATCCGGGAGCCTGGCTGACGACCACGGCGAAGCGCCGGGCCATCGACCATCTGCGTCGCAGCGAGCGGCTCGACCGGAAGCACGAGGAGCTCGGCCAGGAGCTCGAGGTCCTGAAGGAGATCGACGGTGCGGCAGAGCCGGGCGCCCGCCTCGGTGAGTCGGTGAAGGACGATGTGCTCCGCCTCATCTTCATGTGTTGCCATCCGGTGCTTTCCGCCGAGGCGCAGATCGCCTTGACGCTTCGCCTTCCGGGGGGACTCACGACCAGGGAGATCGCCCGGGCGTTCCTCGTTCCCACGTCGACGCTCGCGCAGCGGATCGTCCGGGCCAAGCGCACGCTCCGGGAGGCCCGGGTACCCTTCGAGGTTCCCCCCGAGGACGAGCTTCCGGAACGGCTCTCGTCCGTGCTCGGGGTCGTCTACCTGATCTTCAACGAGGGCTACGCTGCCACGAGCGGCGAGGGCTGGTTCCGTCCACGCCTCTGCGGGGAGGCGCTGCGGCTGGGCCGCATCCTCGCCGGGCTCGTGCCCGACGAGCCGGAGGTCCAGGGGCTCCTTTCGCTCATGGAGATCCAGGCCTCTCGGCTTCCCGCTCGAACGGGACCCGAGGGCGAGCCGGTGCTTCTGCCGGATCAGGACCGGAGCCGCTGGGACCGATTGCTCATCCGAAGAGGGTTCGGAGCCCTCCGGCGGGCGGTCGAGCTGGGTGCTCCACTGGGGCCCTACACCCTCCAGGCCGCAATCGCCGCCTGCCACGCTCGGGCCGGCACCAGCGAGGATACCGACTGGGAGCGCATCGCCGCTCTCTACGACGCGCTTGCCCGGATCGCCCCCTCGCCCGTGGTGGAGCTGAACCGAGCCGTCGCTGTGGGGAGGGCGTACGGACCGGAGGCCGGCCTTGAGGTGATCGAGAGAGCGGGGGAGGGCGGTATCCTGGACGGGTACCATCATCTGCCCGCAGTTCGGGGAGATTTGCTGGAGCGGCTCGGACGCCTCGATGCGGCTCGGAAGGAGTTCGAGCGCGCTGCCTCCCTTACCCGAAACGAGGCGGAGCGAAGGGTCCTCCGGAAGAGGGCGGCCGGATGCACTCCGGTATGAAGCCGGCGGTCATGGCTTGATGTGGCCGGCGGCGCGCCCTTGTCCGCGTCCCGTGCGCGGGTCGGCGAGGATTCGGTTGAGCCGAAGTGCCGGAATGAGCTCGAAGTGGCGGAGGTTGCCCGTTACGAGCTGTGGTCACAAGGGTGGCCGCGAGATCGTCGACAGGACACGAAGTCTCTCGGCAACCCCGGGGCGATCGAATGATCCTTCGGGAAGGTGGCGCTGTCAGGGGTTCCCCATGGTGCTGTCGATGCCGGGCCAGCCCCTGCATCGAGACCAGGAGATTCGGGCCTCGCCCCTCGTCCCGGCACGCCTCTTCAACGATGTCCCCACCGAAAGGGTCAGGAAGGGTGCGACACGTCCGACCTCGATTCGGACCCGATCTCGACTTTCGGAAATTCCGAACGCCCTTCACGATATACGCGATGAGATCTTCTCCCCTTCGGCTCTTCCGTCGTCCACGCCGGGTCCTTCGCCTCACGCCCGGGCTCTTCACGACCGTGCTCTTCCTGACGACGGGGATGCTGGCGGCGGCCGCGTCCCTGGAGTCCCAGTCGTCCGTCCCGGGATCCGGCACGCAGGATGCCGATCGGGGGGAGACCCGCGGCGGGGAGGGACGCCCCTCGGTCCGGGCGGCCCGAATTCCCGAGGGCCGGGAGATCCAGGTGGACGGCACCCTGGACGAGGACGTCTGGGAGCGGGCGGAGCCGATCACCGACTTCCGGCAGCAGGAGCCGGTGGAGGGAGCCGAGCCCACCGAGAGGACCGAGATCCGGATCCTCTACGACGCCGGAAGCCTCTACATCGGCGCCGTGCTCTACGACTCCGACCCGGAAGGAATCCTGGCCCACCAGCTCGAGCGGGACGCGGGGCTCGGAACCGACGATCGCTTCATGTGGATCGTGGACACCTTCGGCGACGGCAGGACCGGATACTTCTTCGAGACCAATCCCGCCGGCCTCATGGGCGACGGACTGATCGGAGGCGAGTTCAACAAGCGCTGGGACGGCATCTGGGAGATCCGGACGCGGATCCACTCGGAAGGGTGGACGGCCGAGATCCGGATCCCCTTCTCGACGCTGAACTTCAATCCCACCGGGGGCGACTGGGGGATCAACTTCCAGCGGACCATCCGGCGGAGGAACGAGGAGATCCTGTGGAGCGGGTGGCGTCGGAACCAGCAGCTCTTCCGGCCCGTCTTCGCCGGTAGGCTCGAGGGCCTGGACGACCTCGACCAGGGGGTGGGATTGGAGGTGACGCCCTACGTGCTCGCCACGGGGGACCACGAGGTGGCCGCGGGAGCGCCGTGGGACGGAGACGCCAAGACGGGCGTCGACGTCAACTACTCGGTCACCCCCTCGCTCCGGGCCGGCGTGACCGTGAACACCGACTTCGCCGAGGTGGAGGTGGACCAGCGCCGGGTCAATCTGACGCGGTTCCCTCTCCGCTTTCCCGAGCAGCGCGACTTCTTCCTGGAGGGATCGGGGGTCTTCTCCTTCAACTGGGCGGATCCCTTCTTCAGCCGCAGGATCGGGCTGGTCGAGGGGCAGGAGGTGCCGATCACCTACGGGGCCCGCCTCGGGGGTCAGGCCGGGCGCTATGAGCTGGGATTCTACCAGATCCGGACGGGCGAGGCCCTGCTGGAGGGCCCGGGCGCGGGCGCGGGCGCGGCGGATCCGGGCGGCGGAGGCGGCACGGAGAGCGAGGCCCTCTCGTGGCCCTCCGAGAACTTCACGGTGGGGCGGGTCAAGCGGAGCCTCTTCGAGCAGTCCCACGTGGGCGCGATCTACACGCGGCGCAGCTCCGCCTTCGACCCCGCCGGGGGCGCGGAAGGGATTCCCGACCGTCATACGGTGGGCGCGGACTTCAACCTGTACACGTCCAGCTTCCTCGGTCGCTACAACGCGCAGCTCGAGGGCTTCATGGTCTTCCACACCGACGCCGCGGACGGGGGCGAACTCCTCTCTCCCGAGGGTCGGGCCCGGGGGTACCGGTGGAACTTCCCGAACGACCTGATCCGGCTCCACTCCTCGTATCGGGACTTCGGCACGGGCTGGGATCCGGCGGTGGGCTTTGCCCAGCGGACGGGATTCCGGCGGCACCAGCCCACTCTGGTCATCGCGCCCCGGCCGGATCGCTGGGCCTCGATCCGCCAGACCGAGCACGAGCTCCGCTTCGAGTACCTGACGGACATGGACAACCGGCTCCTGGACCGGAGCGTCCGGGTCACGCCCCTGGTCGTGAACTTCGAGAGCGGAGACCGCTTTTCCTTCGACGTGGAGCGTCGGTTCGAGCGGCTGACGCGGGCGTTCACGATCCACGGCAGCGGCGCGGACGCCATCGAGATCCTTCCGGGGGCCTACTACGCCTGGAGCTGGTCCACGGGCATCGGCACCGCCGGGCGGCGCACCCTCTCGGGGAGGGTCAACTTCAGCCGGGGCGACTTCTGGGACGGCGATCGGACGCGGCTCGACCTCTCGGGGACCATTCGGCCCCGGACGGGGCTCTCCTTCACCGCCGACTACCAGAGGAACGAGGTACGCCTTCCGCAGGGCGACTTCGACACCAACCTCTTTCGGCTGTCGTGGGCCTGGAACCTCAGCCCCCTGGCCTCCGTCACGGGCAACGTCCAGTACGAGGACGTCACGAAGGTGGTGGGCTTCTTCGCCCGCGCCCGCTGGATCGTCCGGCCCGGCAGCGACGTCTACCTGGTGTGGACCCACAACTGGCGGAACGAGGTCGATCGCCTCCTGGACCGGGAGTTCACGACCCTCTCCCGGGGCGGAGCCCTGAAGGTCAACTACAGCTACCGGTTCTGAGAGGGCGAGCCTCCCACCCAGCGGCCGGACCACCCGCTCCCCGCCCGGACCCACTCCGCCGGTGAAGAAGCGGCGCCGGAGCCACGGTGGTTGTGTGATTCACCCGTACAGCTTCTGGAACTCGCCCACCTGCTCGTCGCTTCCGATGGTCAGAAGCACGCTTTCTTCCTCGATTCGGGTGTCGGCTCCGGGATCGGTCAAGAAGTGTTCGTTCCGCTCGATTCCCACGACGGTGAGTCCCGTCCGCTCGCCCACGCCGGCCTCACCGAGGGTCCGACCGATCAGCTCCTCCGGGCACTTCAACAAGTGAAACGCGATCCCCTCGCCGAGAGGCACGGGGGGACGACCGTGGAGGAAGGACAGCACGGTCTCGACCCCCAGCGTGGTATAGCTCAGGACCAGGTCGGCTCCTGCCCGCTGGATCGCCGCCAGGTTCCGCTCATGGGTGATCCGGCTGACGATCCGGACCTCGGGATTCAACCTCCGGCAGTAGGAAGCCAGATAGATGTTGGTGGCGTCCTGGTTCGTGCTGAGCAGCACGGAAGGCGCCCGGTCCAGCCCCACCCGATCCATCACGCGTCGGTCGGCGGCGTCGCCGATGAAGAGCTCGTCGGGCAGGTCGCCGATGACCTCGGCCAGACCGGGATCCCGCTCCACCAGGTGCACGGGAAGCGAGCGGTCCTTGAGGGCCCGGGTAGCGGCCCTTCCGACCTTTCCGCCGCCGATGACCACCACCGGATTCAAATTGGTGTCGTAGATGTGGAGGAACTCGTTCAATTTCTGGATGGCGTCGTCGGAACCCACGACCACGGGAAGGGAGGAGTCCTCCAGCACGAGCTGCGGGTCGGGTGGGTGCATCCGCCCCCGCTCCCACACGCCGGCGACGCTCACTCCGGCGATCTCACGGAGCTTGCTTCCGCCGATCGTCCGGCCGGCGAGAGGCGTTCCGTGAATCGAGAACTCGGCGACGACCAGGTCCCGGTAATGGCCGATGACGTGAGCCTGGGAGTGGCCGCCGTCGACGCGGTTGGCCAGGTGCTCGCCGAGTCGCCTCTTCAGGGGCACCACCCGATTACAGCCGCTCAGCTCCAGCACGTCCACCGAGTGCTCGTCTTCGACGATGGCCAAGATCGGCACGGTGGAGGAGGCCTCGCGAACGGTGAGGGCCACGTTCGTGTTCAGCAGGTCGCTTCGGTTGGCCAGGACGAGACGCGCCCCCTCGACGCGAGCGCGACGATAGCTGTCCACGTCGTCCACGTCCCCCCTCATCACGGAGACGCCGTCGCCGAACATTTCGGTTGCCGTCTGCGCGTCCTCCGCCAGGACCAGCCAGGGGATCCCCTGCTCGTCGAGCTGCGTGGCCAGCTCCCGGGCCAGGGAGTCCCAGTCGCAGAGAATGACGTGGTCCTCGACGTCCGAAGGAGCCTCGCGTGGAGCGCGGAGGCGGAGCCGGGTTTCGAGCCACGGCGCGTAGAAGTACCGGATGAAGGCGAAGGGGAGAACGATCAACAGCAGGATGATGCCCGAGACGAGGACGAGGACGCTGAACGCGCGCCCGATGTCCGAGGTGAAGGTGATGTCTCCGAATCCCAGGGTGCTCATGACCGTCAGCGTCCAGTAGATCCCGGTGACCCACGAATGCTCCTGGCCTTCGACCTGGAGCATGATCACGTGGAAGAGCACCGAATAGACGGCGACCACGGTGACGAGGAAGAGAACGTACTTCGCCAGCCCTCCGACGTTGCGCCGGAGCTGCTCGTCACGAAGGGCGTACGCCAGATGTCCGCTCAGAAACTTCATGTTCGGTCTTCGTTTCCGGATGGAGGGGATCTCCCCGGCGTCCCGACCCGTTCGAGCAGGTCGGGACGCGCGCAACGTGTGAATCTGCGGACCGAAGGTCGGGAGGGACAATGGGAGGACGCCCGAGCCGTCGGAGTTTCCGCACGGGTGGGCGAGGGGGGAACCCCGCCGTTCGACGGGTCGTCACCGAGTGGCTTCCGACGGATGGTTTTCCGGCCATGCCGTTCCTCGAGCGGCGCACCCGGAGGAGTCCTGAACCGTCCCGACTTCGAGCCGAGTCTACGGTCCCGCCCGAGGTGTCGACCCTCGGGATCCCGCGGTGGCTGAACGCTCGGGATTCCTCCGTGACGTCGACCTCTTCCTGCCCGTGATGCTCGGCCGCGGAGCCGATGGGACCGGGGATCTTCGCTTTGCCGGGTATGCAGTGATCTTCGCATCGACGATCCGGTCCTGCTCCTTGCCCGGGGTGGGCGTCCTCATCCCCGTGGCGGGAGAGGAGATCGTCGACCCCGCGAAGAACGTTCGCCGGGACGGCGGCGCGGTCGGTCGGGAGCGCGAATGCCGCCGTTCTCGTATACTTTAGCGTCGACCGCACCCACATCGGACGCCGAGGCGGGTCTCGACCGAGGTCGTCCGTCCTCTCCGGACCCCACATCCAATGACTTCGACGCTCCAACGCTTCGTCAACGTTCGCCGCGGCGAGATTCCAGTCCTCCTCGCGTCGGCGTTCTTCTTCTTCTGCGTGCTCTCCGCGCTGATGGTCGTCCGTCCCGCTCGCGAGGCGCTGGGAATGCAGAGCGGCCTGGAGGCCGTGCGATGGCTCTTCGTCGGAACCGCCGTGGTGACCCTCTCCGTGAATCCAGTGTTCGGTTGGCTCGTGGCGAAGTTCCGACGCATCTATTTCATTGCGGCCACGTACCTCTTCTTCGGTGCGAGCCTCCTCGTCTTCTGGGCGCTCCTCGCCTTCGCCCCCGACGCCACCGGCGAGGTCACCGGACGGGTGTTCTACGTCTGGTTCAGCGTGTTCAATCTGTTCAGCACGATGGTCTTCTGGGCCCTCATGGTGGACCGGTTCACCCTGGAGCAGTCGAAGCGCCTGTTCGGCGTGGTCGCCGTCGGAGGGACCCTGGGCGCCATGTTCGGCCCCTGGCTGGCCTGGACCTACGTCGACACGATCGGCACGGCGACCCTGATCCTCCTCGCGGTCGGCTTCCTCGGGCTCGCCGTGGTCTCCGCGGCCGTCGTGGCCCATCTACGACCGAAGGGCTCCGGGCCGGAGGACCCGGGAGCACCGGACCACGACTTCACGGATCGGGAGAAGGAGATCATCGGGGGCAGCGCCTGGGAAGGGTTCCGGGCGGTCGTGCGGTCCCGCTACCTGTTGGGCATCTGCGCCTTCGTCCTGATCATGGCCATCATGGCCACCTTCATCTACTTCACGCGCCTCCAGATGGTGGCCGAGATGACGGGTGTGATGGACGAGCAGACCGGTCTCTTCGCCCAGATCGACTTCTGGACGCAGTTCACCACCTTCCTGCTCCAGCTCCTGGTTACGGGCCACATCATGAAGCGCCTCGGCGTCGCCGTCGCCCTCGTGCTCCTGCCCGTCACCGTGGCGCTCGGCTTCCTCGGACTGGCGATCACCGGGACCTTCGTCGCCCTGATCGTGCTTGAGGCGGCCTACCGGGCGATCCAGCGGGGAATCACCCGACCGGCCCGGGAGACCCTCTTCACCGTCGTCGGCCGTGAGGACAAGTACAAGAGCAAGGCGCTGGTCGACACCTTCGTCTACCGTACGGGCGACGTCACGGGAGCGTGGACCGAAGGGCTTCTGGGCGCCCTCGGCGGAGGGCTCGCAATGCTCACGGGGCTCGTGGTCCCCCTCGCGGGCGCCTGGGCGGGCCTGGCCGTGTGGCTCGGACGGAAGCAGACGGAGATCGCACTGGAGCAGGAGGAGGTCGCGGGGCGACCGTCGGGTGACGGTCCGCAGGACCCGGATCCGACCGTGGCGGCGACGGCATACGAGGAATAGACCGCCCTCGCAGATGGTCGATCGAGGTTGACATGTCGGTTGGCCCGGCCGGTCGACGAGGGCAGGGTAGGGAGGAGAGGGCCCGGTGAAGCACACCGTCGAGAAGTGCTTCCACGTCGGCGATATGGACTGCTCGTCGTGCGCGGGTCGGATCCAGGACCGGCTGGCGAAGCTGCCCGGTGTCCGGGACGTGGCGGGGAATCCGGTCTCCCGGAGGCTTAGGGTCCACTACGATCCCCGGGAGCTCACCATCGACGCCATCCGGGAGGAAGTCGGGCGGCTGGGATACACGGCGAGGGACGAGGACGAGGCGAAGGGCTCCCGGGCCGCGCCCGTCGGTACGTGGTCCACGCCGGAAGCCATCCGGACGTACGTGTCCGGCGGGCTCCTGGTTCTGGGCCTCGGGCTTCGCGTGATCGGCGGCGATCCCCGGCTCGACTCCACGATCGACCGGCCGATCGGGTTCCCGGGCGCCCTCCCGATCGATCTGCCCGTGGGCCCCGTTCCTGCGTCGGGCCTCCTCTTCATCCTCGCCGCCGTCGTCGGCGGCTGGAACTTCTTTCCCAAGGGCGTCCGGGCGGCGCGGGCTCTCTCCCTCGACATGAACTTCCTGATGACCGTGGCCATCGTCGGCGCCGTGGGCATCGGGGAGTTCCTCGAGGCCGGGGCCATCGCCTTCCTCTTCTCCCTGGCCGAGCTCCTGGAGGATTTCTCCGTGGACCGGGCCCGTCGATCCATCGAATCCCTCCTCGACCTGTCGCCGGAGACGGCGAGCGTGGTCGTGGACGGAAGGGAGGAAACCCGCCTCGTGGGCGAAGTATTTCCCGGAGACCACGTGGTCGTGCGCCCCGGCGAGCGAATTCCGGTGGACGGCACGGTCGAAGAGGGGGCGTCCGCGGTGGACCAGTCGCCGGTCACCGGCGAGTCCATGCCGGTGGAGAAGGGGAGGGGCGACGAGGTGTTCGCCGGGACGGTGAACGCCGAGGGGCACCTCCGCATCCGGGTGGAGAAGGAGGCCGACGAGACGACCTTGGCCCGGATGATTCACCTGGTCGAGGAGGCGGAAGGACGAAAGACGAGGAGCGAGCGTTTCGTGGAGCGCTTCGCCCGCTGGTACACGCCGGCCGTGACCGTGGGCGCCGTCCTCCTGGTCGCGGGACCGCCCCTCCTCCTGGCCGCTCCATTCTCCGAGTGGTTCGTTCGGGGTCTCACCCTCCTCGTCATCGCCTGTCCCTGCGCCCTGGTGATCTCGACCCCCGTGGCCGTGGTGAGCGGCGTGACCGCCGCGGCCCGGAACGGCGTCCTGATCAAGGGGGGCGTCCACCTGGAGGCCATGGGAGAGGTCGCGGTCGTGGCCTTCGACAAGACCGGGACCCTGACCCGGGGCCACGCCGAGGTGGTGGAGGTGCTGCCGGCTCCGGGTGCCGATCGGACGGTGGACGATGTCCTCGCCCTCGCTGCGGCCCTCGAGCGTCGCTCCGAGCATCCTCTGGCCCGGGCGGTGGTGCGGGCTGCTGAGGAAACGAGGGCGGGCGGGGAGACGTATCCACCGGGGGGGGAAGGGTCCGCGGACGGGATCGCAGCGCCGGCCGCCTCGGAACTGGCGTCGGAGCTCTCCGTCACGATCGACGCGTTCGAGTCCATCCCGGGAACGGGCGTCAGGGCGCTCCTGGATGGCGAGGAGTACGTGATCGGAAAGCCCGACCTGTTCACGGAGGTGGGGGAGCTCGAGGCCGACCTGCACCGGCTGCGGCAGGCCGGGCGGACCGTGATCCTGGTCGGGACCCCCGACCGGCCGGTGG
>JBKHJU010000019.1:0-11229 GCA_046537985.1 Longimicrobiales bacterium | reverse complement strand
GTTCCATCCCATACGGAGGTGTCCCATGACCCGTCGGGCCGCCCGTCGAAACTCTTCGCTGCCCTCTGCACTTCCACTCGTCGCGGCCGTTTCCCTCGCCCTCGTCTCGTGCGGTGGTGGCGAGCCCGGCGACGACGCGTCTACGGGTAACGGCGACGTCGCCGGAGAAGTCGTGTCCACGGCCTCCGGCGCCAGCGGCCTGGGAACGGTCTCCTTCCCCACCTCGTGTGATTCGGCGGTGGAGGCCGACTTCGACCGGGCCGTAGCCATGCTCCACTCCTTCTGGTTCCCCGAGGCCCACGAGGCCTTCGAGTCCATCGCGGAGAGGGACCGGGACTGCGCCATGGCCCACTGGGGCATCGCGATGAACAGCTGGGGGAATCCCATGACCCGTGCCGAGCCGTCCCCGGACCGGAGGACTCGGGGAGAGGAGGCGGTGGCCCGGGCCCGGGAGCTCGCCGACGGGGCCACCGAGCGGGAGCGGATGTACATCGAGGCCGCGGGCGCCCTCTACGACGACCACGAGAGCGTGGGGCACATCGAGCGGATGCGGGCCCATGAAGACGCCATGCGCCGGGTCATGGAGGCGCACCCCGAGGACGAGGAGGCGGCCATCTTCTACGCCCGGATCGTCATCGGGAACGCACCCCCCGACGACCAGGCCTACGCCCGCCAGCTCCACGCCGCGGAAATCCTCGAGCCCCTGTTCGAGGAGCAGCCCCGGCATCCGGGCCTGGCCCACTACCTGATCCACGCCTTCGACGCGCCGCCCATCGCCGAGAGGGGCTCCGACGCGGCCATGCGCTACGCCGACGTGGCGCCGGACGCGCCCCACGCGCTGCACATGCCCACGCACATCTTCACCCGCCTGGGCTACTGGGAAGAGTCGGTGGAGCTGAACCAGCGCTCCTCCCGGGCCGAGCCCGAGCCGGACGCCGCCGTCCATCCCCTGGACTACATGGTGTACGCCTATCTGCAGATGGGCATGGACGACGCCGCCGGTGAGGTGGTGCGGCGGGCCACGACCGAGACCGACTCCTTCTACGGAGGGCTCCTCGGATACAACTACGCCGCCATGCAGGCCCGCTACGCCCTGGAGCGAGATCGGTGGACGGAGGCGGCGGAGCTACCCCTCGGAGAGGACGTGCCCCCGTACGTGATGGGAGTCACCCACTTCGCGCGGGGGATCGGCGCAGCCCGGTCGGGACAGATGGAACGGGCCCGAGGAGAGATCGAGGCGCTGGCCGGCCTCCGGGATTCCCTGGAAGCGGCTGGCGATTCCTACTGGGCCACCGTCGTCGAGGCCCAGAGGCTGGCGGCCGCCGCGTGGGTGGCCCGGGACGGGGGGGACGAGGCCGAGGCGCTCCGCCTGGCCACCGAGGCTGCGGAGCTGGAGGGGACGGTGGAGAAGCACCCCGTGACGCCGGGCCCCATCCTGCCCGCCCGGGAGCTCCTGGGAGACCTGCAGATGGAGCTCGACGACCCGGAAGCGGCCCTGCGCTCCTACGAGGAAACGCTGGAGGAGGAGCCCCGCCGAGCCCGTGCGTTGTACGGGGCCGCCCGGGCGGCCGAGGAGGCCGGTGACGCGGCCGCAGCCGCCCGCCACTACGAGGCGCTGTCGGAGCTGCTGTCCGAGGCCGACGAGGACCGTCCGGACCTCAGGGCGGCCCGGGAGTGGGAGTCGCGGATGTAGGGGGGATCTACTCCCTCACGCTCACCCGCACGTACGCATTGCTCCAGCAGCATTGGTCCAGGGCGTTGCTGTCGTTGGCGGCCCAGTTGTCCGCCCGGGCCCGAAGCATGTATTCGCCGGGCTCGTCGAAGGTGGCGTAGACCCGGACCGGGCCTTCCCCCTCTTCCAGCGTGACGACCCGGGGGCCCCGCTCCGC
Source organism: Longimicrobiales bacterium (assembly GCA_046537985.1). Taxonomy (GTDB): domain Bacteria; phylum Gemmatimonadota; class Gemmatimonadetes; order Longimicrobiales; family Gaopeijiaceae; genus JBKHJU01. The sequence continues at coordinate 9,340 of JBKHJU010000019.1, read as the reverse complement.
AGTCTGCATCCCCTGCACCATGAACCCGGTCCGGGCCTCTTCGGGCTCGGGCATGGTTTCGTGGTGCGTGAACTCCACCGTTCCGGGTCCCTGGTGCTTGTACCACACCACCCGGACCGGCACGCCGTCCCGGAGACGGGGATCCTCCAGGTCGTGCTCCGAGGGATCGGCGACCCGGACCTCCACGGTGATCGGATCGCCCACCGTGGCGTCGAGCGTTCCCTCGGCTGCGACGCCCTCGGGCCCGCTCCCCGGCTCCCCCTCGTCGAACCACATCTGGGGAGCGACGCTTCCGTGGGGTCGGGGATTTCGGTCGAGCTGGTATGCTTCCGCCCGGGCCCGGCCCGGCACGTTGTTCTCCTTGCCGTTGGCGTTGACGATGTGCCACCAGACGTCCTCCTCGGCCCGATCGCCCGGGAGGGTCATCCCGAAGACCCCGTGCTGGCGTCCGGGATAGAAGGTCTCGGGCTGCATCCCTCCGAACTCCTCCGGGACCATGAAGTTGTCCTCACCCACCGGAATCTCCACGACCTCTTCCTGGTTCAGGTTCCAGTAGCCGTAGGAGATGGTCACCGATCCGTCGTCGTTCTCGTACCAGCCCTCCATGAAGGGCACGACTTCGCGGTCGCCTCCGGGAACCGGACGGAGGGGGCGGTCGGTGGGGACCTGGGCGGCGGCCGGCGCGAATAGCATCGGACTCCCCACGACGGCGAGGAGGATGCTGGCCAACGGCACGAATGGCGCGGACTTCATGGCGCGGACTTCATGGCGCGGACTTCATGCTGGAACGAAGGTGCTTCATGGATCTCATCGGTTCTGGGCCACCCGGTCCTCTTCTTCCTGCTGCTCCTGCTCACGCTCCTCCAGGAGCTCCTGGTAGCCCTCCTCGTCCAGGTGGGTGACGGCGATCCAGGCGTGGGTCATCTCGTCGGCCGTCCGCTGACCCCAGGACACCCACTGCTCCGGATCGGGGTTGTTGGGATTGTCGGCCGTGTTGTCGTACCACTGCTTGATCACCAGCACCGCACCCGCCGGGACCAGGGGCGCCACGTCGGTCTCGTAGATGTGGCTGTGGTGCCAGGTGGCGCTCCAGTCGGAGATCATGCTGATGGTCTCGGTTTGTCCCGTCTCCGGATAGAAGATCTCCAGCGACGCGGCCCGCATGCGCAGGTGACCATGGGGCTGGAAGCTGTCGATCCGCACCGGGTGGTCGAAGGTGTGGAAGCCCTGGGTCATGATGGTCTCGTTCGGCGGCAGGAGGAGCTCGCCCTCGTTGAGCCAGTACAGGGTCAGGTCCTGCTCGTGCTCCGCCTCGTAGTCCTCGGGATGGAGCCAGATGCCCAGCTCCACCACGTTGTCCTCCAGGACGTCGCCGGGAGCCATGGCTCCGAGGCCCCCGGGATAGAGGTGGATGTCCCAGGCGATCTTGGCGGTGTGGGACGCCGTCCGGCAGACGCCCTCGGGGACGATCTCGCCCACCTTCCCCATGGCGTACTCGGTCACCGAGCCGGTGCGCTCGAGGCTCCCGTCCGGCTGGGGCTCCTCGAAGTAGCTGTTGGCGTGATGGACCACCGACTTGGCCTGGCCGGCGGGCTTCACCTGCATGGCCCGGATGCAGCGGTCCTCTTCCAGCGGGATGTCGACGATGGGTTGGTGCCACATGTCGTTGCCCCGGGCCGGAACGTCGATGGGCTCGGAGCGGACCACGAGGTCGGGAGGTCCGAAGTCGGATGCGAACGTCCACTCGTCGGGATCGGGGAGGTCGGGGGGCGGCGGCATGTCGGCCGGGTCGCCCTCGGGCGCGCCCTGGTCCACCCAGGAGACGACGGTGTTGATCTGCTCCTGGGAGAGGCGCCAGTCCGACTCCAGCTCCTGGATACCCACGTCCGTGTCGTAGGCGTAGGGAGGCATCTCCCGGTTGGCCACCTTCATCCGGATGAGGGGGGCCCACTGCTGGACCTCCTCGTAATTCGTGAGCTGCATGGGGGCGATCCCGCCCTCCCGATGGCACACCACGCAGTTCTCGTTGACGATCTCGGCCACGTCGGCCGCATAGGTGACCGGAACCTCGTCGGAGGAGGCGATCACGTCCTGCGCCTGGGCAGGGGCGGGGGCAACGACCACCGCCGCCATCGCCGCCGCGGAGACTCCCATCCACCGTGCCCACTTCGGGGCGACCTGCCTGTGACTCTGCGGTCTCATCGTCCTCTCCCTGACCCTTGGAGTGGGGTGAATCGAACAGTCACATATACTACACGAAGCCCGTCTTCAACGGCAACAACGCGAACCACGGGGAACGGACGCCCCGTGGGGGTTCGCCGAACGACGTCGGCGCCTGGATCGGCCCCGTTCCCGGCTCAGCAGTGGACGATCTCGTCCTTGAGCGAGTAGACGATGGCCAGCATGTCCTTGCGGGTCTGCTCACCGACCTCGTGCGCTTCCAGCACGTCCATGATGTCGTCGACCGCCGCCACGTACTCGGCCTCATTGATGTTCATGCCACGGTGGGCCTCGGGCATGCTCGAGCCCGAATAGGAGCCCGGGCCACCACTCCCCTCTTCGATGAACTCGCACAGGTGTCGCTTCACCTCCTCCAGCTTCTCTGGAGTCTCCCGGTAGGGGAGGAAGCGGGATCGGATGACGGGGTTCTTCATGTGGGCGTCGACGATGTCGTCGACGAGGCTCGAGATGCCCTCTGCCCCGCCGAGACGGCGGTAGAGGCTGGCGTCGGTGGTGTCGGTCGCATTCGGGGTGCTGCTCATGTCATTTCCTCCGTTGGCGGAGATGAGCGGTGAAGTGCGAAGCACGGGCGCGGAATCTCCGGTCCGACGCCCGGGAGAATAGACCGGTCGGTCTATTTGCGGCGAAAAAAAAAGGGTTCGGGTGCGGCTCATCGAGAAGAAGGCTCCGAAGAAGGCTCATGGGACGGCGGACGGAGCAGGACCGGACGCCGTCACCGATCCGAAGTAGAAGTCCAGCATGGATTCCAGGGGCCGGGGATCCCGGCGCATCCGGCTGCGCAACGCGGCGCCCTCCCAGCAGTCCACCAGGAGATGCGCCATCTCCGCGGGATCTCCTTCCGGCGGGATATCTCCGCGCGAGCGGGCTTCCTCCAGGCACCCCGCGACTCGGTCGGCGATCTGGGACAGACAGTCCTCGAGCTTGTGGCGGAAGGTTTCGCTCACGCCGGAGAGCTCCTGGCCGAGGCCTCCCAGGAGGCATCCCATCAGGCCCTCGTCGCGATACTTCTCGACGGTCGCTTCGAAAAAGGCTCTCACGCGCTCCAGGGGGGGCGAGCTCTCGTCGCCGAGGCATTCGTCGAGGCCGGCGTGCACCTCGTCCATGTACTGGTCCACGATCTGGAGGGCGAAGTCCTCCTTGCTCTCGAAGTGGTGATAGAACGAGCCCTTGGGAACGCCGGCGGCGGACAGGACCCGCTGGATTCCGAGGTCGGCATACCCGTGCTTGAGGAGGAGCCCCATTCCCACGTCGAGGAGCCTTTGCTTCGTCTCGTGCATCGAAAAGATCCGTATTCGGAACGGAGTGTAGACCGACCGGTCTGTTCATGATGGGGCGCCATCGGCGTGGTGTCAAACGGGATGAGGCACGGAAGGCTCACACCTCGATCCGAAAGTGGAGAGAGGAGTCCTCCATCCCCTGATCCCGGTAGAAGCGGTGGGCGTCCTTCCGCCACACTCCCGAGTCCAGGTGGAGCTCGGCGCATCCTTCGGCCCGGGCGGTCTCTTTCAGCCAGTCGAGCATAGCCGCCCCGAATCCCCTGGAACGTTCAGTTTCCGCGGTAACCAGGTCGTCCACGTAGAGAATCCGCCCGCACCAGAGACGGGTCTCGAGGCGATAGCCGGCCACGCAGACGGGCGGTGAGCCGTCCACGGAGAGGAAGGCGAGGCGGTAGCCTTCGGTCTCCATGTCCCGGATGGTCTCGACGAAGTTCTCGGGGCTGAGCTTCGGCCGGAGCTCGGACATGACCGAGAAGCAGGCCTGGATGTCTTCGTCCGACTCGGCGATGCGGATCTTCATGGGGTGTGGATCTTCGTGGGGTGTGGAAGTTCATCGTCTCAGACACCGAGGGGAATCTCGTCCACATTCTCCTTCGGGGCGTGCGTCCCTCTCGGATCCCGACCAGGTTGTAGAAGCTGTCGGGCCGGCGCGGGTGGAACGAGTGGAGCAACCGTCCGGGTAGACGGGTACGTCGTCGACGAGCCGGTGAAGTCGGCCACCCGTCTCACCGATTCCCCAACTCGCGACCCGGGAGACCTCGAGGATGGCTCCAATGAACGAGAAGGTGTTGGACGGTCTCAACCGTCAGATCAATCGGGAGTTCTTCGCCGCCTACCTCTATCTGGCCCTGAGCGCGGAGTTCGACCGCCGGAGCCTCGACGGCTTCGCCGTATGGATGCGTGCCCAGGCGCGAGAAGAGATGGACCACGCCATGCGCCTGGTCGATCACCTCCAGGAGCGAGGCGCGAAGGTGACGTTGGACGCCATCGAGAAGCCCGACGCCGACTTCGAGTCGGTCCTCGAGGCGTTCGAGGCGGCCCTGGAGCACGAATCCAGGGTCACCGAGTGGATCCACGAGCTCTACGACCTGGCGGTGGAGCACCACGACCATCCTGAGCAGCTGGTCCTCGAGTGGTTCGTCACCGAGCAGGTGGAGGAAGAGGACAGCATCGGGACGATCGTCGACCAGCTCCGCATGGCCGGAGACAACCAGGCCGCCATCCTCATGCTGGACCGTGAGCTGGGGGCACGGGGCGTGGGCGGGGAGGGCTGAGCGCCGGTCGACTGGCTCGCGGACGCCGCCGTTCTCCTTCCTCTACCGACCGGGCAGGATCTCCCGGACATTCCCGCTTCGAGGAGCCGGATCGCTCGGCGGCGGAGGAGGAGGGCATGAGTCATGACGATCCCGACCTATACCAACACCTCCCGGAACACCTCCAGCGCCTTCGCCATCTCTTCCGCCGTCCCCAGGGAGATCCGGCAATGTGTCCGCTCCATGGGGGGGAAATCCCGTCCCACCCGCACCCCTCGCTCCAAGCACGCATCCCGGAACCGGCTGGCGGGCATCCCCAGGTTCACGAACACGAAGTTCGCGTGGGTGTCGGGGGCTTCGTAGCCCATCTCCCGGAAGGCCTCGAGGACGAAGCTGCGGATCCGGGCATTCTCCCGGCGCTCGTCTTCGATGTGGTCCCGATCCTCGAGGGAGGCGGCGGCCGCGGCGGCCGAGAGGGTGTTCATGCTGCCCACGTTCCAGGCGTCTCCGAGGGCGCGGATCGTCTCCTCCTGGCCGACGGCGTAGCCGATCCTCAGGCCGGCCATCCCGTGGGCCTTGGAGAAGGATCGGGTGATGAACACTCCGGGCATCTCCATGGCCAGGTCGACGGAGGTCTTCACCTCGGGGTCGTAGGCGTAGTCGAGGTACGCCTCGTCGATGAGGATGGCCGTGTCCGGGGACGTCCGCTTCACCTGGCGCACGAAATCCTCGACGGCGCCGGCGGCGTGGGCCGTGCCCGTGGGGTTGTTGGGGTTGCAGAAGAAGATCATCCCCGCGCCCCGGGCGGCGTCCGCCATGGCTCCCAGATCCAGCCCCAGGGAGGTAGGGTCGACGGGGATCCTCCTCACTTCCACGCCCATGGCTTCGGCGGTCCGCTCGGAGGTGGCGTACGTGGGTGCGGCCGTGACCAGGTGCTTTCCCCCGGCGCAGAACGCCCTCGGCCCGGCGGCCAGCAGCGCCCCCGAGCCCGTTCCCACGATCACGTTCCGGGTCTCGACGCCGTATCGAGTCGCGATGGTCTCCTCGAGGGCGTCGGTGTGATCGGGGGGGTAGCCCCGACCCATCCGGGGGCTGATGGCGCGTCCGATGGCCCGGATGGCGCTGGCTCCCGGCCCCCGGGCGTTCTCGTTGGAGCTGATGCGGATGATTCCATCATCCCACACCTGCTGGGCGTCGGCCGGCTCGAAAGCGGCGGCCTCCCGCCCGCGGCCCACGATGAAGGAGGTGGAGAGGAGCCCGGTGGTTCCCAGGCCCAGCGTGCGAACGAACCCGCGGCGTGAGACGGCCATGACATTCTCCCTGTAGCGATGGTGCCGGATTCCAGCATCATAACAACCGTAGGCTGTACCGGACAGGAGCCTTCTGGGAAGCGAGTTTCGGGGCCACGCCGGGGGAGTGGTCCTACAGCACGCTTGCGCGAGAGCCGAACGTTGCCGGATGTTGAGGCGGAGCCGCCACCGGGGAAGGGAGTCCGGGGTCGCTTCGATCCAGACGTGTCTCCGTCCACCAGAGGAGGTCGCACCATGGCCGCACGCCGAAGCCTCGATCGAAGGGCTTTTCTCAGGAAGGCGGGTGCGGCGGGGGTCCTGGGCGCGGTCGCGGCCCGCGACGTGGCCGGCGCCGAGCGGCTGCTGGCGGCGGAGCCGGGCATGGGTTCCAGTCCCGGTGCTCCGCGCATGAGGGGCCCGGGCGCCCTCCCCCAGACCCCCGACTTCGACGGCCTCTACGCCCGGGTCGGCACCGACTGCAGCAAGTGGGACGGACCCCGGGCCGAGTACGGCGACGCCATCCAGGTGGCCATGGGGATCGCGGATCAGGACTTTCGGGCGGCGCCTTGCATCACCCGGGCCCTGGCCGAGCGGTGCGCCCACGAAAACTGGGGCTACCTCCGGCTCCCCGACTCCTTCATCCGGTCCATCGTCGACTGGAACCAGCGGCGCTACGGGCTGGAGATCGATCCCGGAACGGTGGAGCTCACCACGGGCGTCCATGCCGGGCTCATCTTCGCCATCCGGACCTTCGCGCCTCCGGGCACGCGGGTCCTCATGACGACCCCCGTCTACAGCGGCTTCTACTCGGACATCCGCTTCACCCGTACGGTGGCCGAGGAATGTCCCATGGTCCTGGAAGACGGCCGCTACCGGGTGGACTTCGACGACTTCGACCGTCGGGCCCGGCGCTCCAACGTCTTCATCCTCTGCAATCCCCAGAATCCCACGGGCAACGCCTGGTCCGCGGAGGACATGACCCGGATGGGAGAGATCTGTCTCGAGCACGGGGTGCCGGTGCTGGTCGACGAGATCCACTGCGACTTCGTCAGCCGGGGCGAGGAGTACATCCCCTTCGCCAGCCTCCCGAACCGGGAGATCGTGGACAACAGCCTCACCTTCAAGTCCGCCAGCAAGTCCTTCAGCATCTCGGCCATGAAGGTGGCGTGGTACTTCTCCACGAACCCGTCCTATCTGGAGCGGGTGAGGTTGAATACCCGGGCCGACCTGAGCACCCTTGGAGTCGTGGCCAGCGACGCGGCCCTGAGGGACGGCGACGGCTGGCTCGACGCCCTCATTCCCTACATCGACGGAACCCACGAGCTCGTGGCACGGCGGATGAAGGACGACGTGCCGCTGGTGAGCTACACGAAGGCCCAGGGCACCTACCTGGCGTGGATCGACGTGAGCGAGGCCCTCGAGGCCATCGGCGCCGAGGAGATCGCCGCCCGGGAGAGCGAGCGGGCGGTCCGGAAGGTGACGCCGGAGGAGGTGGCTCGGCGCTGGTTCGCGGAGACCGCCGGGGTGTACCTCAACCCCGGATCGAACTACGGGCCCGGGGGGGAAGGGAAGATGCGGATGAACCTGGCTACCTCCCGGATTCTGGTGAACCGGGCGCTGGACAACATGGCCGAGGCGTTGGGCCGGGTCTGACGACCTCGCCCAGCCGCGTCGAGCCCCCGGGGGAGCGAGCCCCGATTCGACGGCGGGCACGGATCCAGCGATCAACAAACCTGTAGATTCGGGTGTCCTCGGAATGGATGGGGTACTCCCCAGGTTGGGATGCTCCCGAGAATCGATGGGACGCCCGGAAAACGCTCTTCGACATCGGCATCCCTCAACGCAGACCACTTCTCCTCACGGAGGCACGCCATGCCCGAACCCACCTCCACGTCGCGTCGTCCCCTGTCGGGATTGCTCGAAGCCAGCCTCGCGGTCCTCTCGACAATCGCGCTTCTTTTGCCGTTCCTGCCCGCGCCGGTCCAGGCCCAGACCGGCAGCGCCCCGGAGGTGGAGGAGTGGCACGTCGAATGGGAGGGCCGGCCCCGGGATCCCCACGTGGCGCCCGACGGGCGGGTCTGGTTCGTGGGCCAGCAGGGCAACTACATCGCGGTCCACGATCCCGCGACGGACGAGTCCCGGCGCTACGAGATCCCCGAGGGCACCCACCCCCACAGCCTGATCATCGACGGCTCGGGCATCGTCTGGTACATGGGCAACCGGAACGCGACCATCGGACGCCTCGATCCCGAGACCGGCGACATCCGGGAGATCGACGCCCAGGTCGCCGACCCCCATACTCCCTTCCTCGATGGGGAGGGCAACCTCTGGTTCACGGCCCAGCAGGCGAGCCGGGTGGGGCGGATGGACCTGGAGACCGAGGAGATCGACATCATCGATCCCTTTCCGGGTGAATCGGTCCGGCCCTACGGCATCAAGATCGATCCCCGGGGGCGGATATGGGTCGACCTCTTCGGCACGAACTACCTGGCCATGATCCATCCCGAGACGCTGGAAGTGACCCGCCACGAGCTTCCCCGGGAGGAGGCGCGTCCCCGGCGAATGGCCATCACCTCCGACGGGTTGATCTGGTACGGTGATTTCCGCGCCGGCTATCTCGGGCGGCTCGATCCCGAGACCGGCGAGTTCCGGGAGTGGATGGTGCCCGGAGGGGAGGATGCGGCGGTCTACGCGGTCGAGGTGGACGACCGGGACCGGATCTGGTTCTCCGAGTTCGGGACGTCGAACCTGGTGGGCTTCGATCCGGACACCGAGGAGTTCTTCGGATCCGTGGATCTCTCCCACGGAGTACGCCACATGAACTACGACTCCCGGACCGGCCTTCTCTGGTTCTGCACCGACGCGAACAACTGCGGCTCCGCCGAGGTCGGGCCCCCGGGGGTGGCGCTCCGCTGAGAGAGGCGGCATCGTCATGACGACCGTGGTGCCCGCCCCGACCCTCCTCCCCGTGCCGCACGAATGCCCGCACCCGCTCGAGTGACCCTGACCCCCTGGGAGGATACGACGGTCGTCCTGCTCGCGGTCCTTCTGCTTCTGATCGTCCCGGGCTGGGTTGGGGCCCAGGACTCGGCCTCGAGGCAAGACCCGGTCGAGGACGTCGTGCCGCCCCGGTCCGCGACGGCCCAGTCCACTGCTGCGTCCCTTCCCGACTCCATCCCCGTCTTCCCCCTTCCGGACATCGCCCTGCTTCCCGGAGCGCGGATGCCTCTCCACATCTTCGAGCCCCGGTATCGGGAGATGGTGGCCGACGCCCTGGAGG
>JBKHJU010000018.1:0-11270 GCA_046537985.1 Longimicrobiales bacterium | reverse complement strand
GGGGCGGGGGGGGGGAGGCGGGGCTCGCCCCGCTCGGGGGCGTCCATGTGGGCCCGGGTGAGGAGCCGGCAGAGGTTGGCGTACCCCGCCGGGGTCTCGGCCAGGAGGGTGAGGTGGAAGCCCGAATCGACAGTCACTTCCGCCCCCGTCACGGGCTGGATCCCCTCCGAGCGGGCGAAGCGGGCGAACTCCATGGATCCGTAGAGGCCGTCGTGGTCCGTCAGGGCCAGGGCCGGATACCCCAGGGCCCGGGCCTGGAGGACCAGCTCCTCGGGATGGGAGGCGCCGTCCAGGAAGGAGTAGCCCGAGTGACAGTGGAGCTCGACGTAGGGGGCGGTCATGGGAGACCGAATATAAACCGAAGATCCGACGGGGCAAGTCGCCCGGTCGGACTCTCTTCTCTGGCCTGAAGACGCCCGAAGCGAGAGAGGTGTAATTTTTTTTACATCTTTCGCTTCACTGTGAAGATTTGTTGCGCCCACGCAAACAACCGTGACGAACGCCCTACAGGAAAGCGCCGCGAAGGGTTCGCCGGGTCGGAGGCGTCGACGAGGTGGAGGTTCACTGTCGGATCGTGGCCGCGACGAGCCATCCCATGGAGGACGTGGTGGCCGAGGGCAAGTTCCGGGAGGATCTCTTCCTCCGCTTGAACGTCGCCCGGATCCGAATCCCACCCCTTCGGCGGCGGTCCTGGCGGACGGCGGGATGATCGGCCCGGATCACCCTGCAGATCACCGGCGGCAACAAGAGCGCCGCCGCCCGGATCCTCGGGTGCTCCCGTCCCACGGTGGGACGGAAGGTGGATCTCTACGACCTCGAGAACGAAAACGCCGAAGGCGGGGACGGGGGACGAGCCGATGCCTGAGCGGGCCGGGACCGATCAGGACGGCGCCGATCCGATGCGAGAACGGGTGCGTCTTCTCGTCGAGGAGGGGCGCCGGGCCGAGCGCGCCGCCCGGAGGGAGGAAGCCCGGGAGTGCTACGAGCGGGCCCTCCGGGCCCTCAACCGGGCCCACCGGCTCTTCGGCGATCTCCGGGCCCGTCACCGCCTGGCGGATGTGGATCGGAGGCTCCGTTCCCTGGAGGAGGACTTCCTCCGCATCGTCCGGGAATGGGGTGAATCCCTCGAGTCCAAGGACACCTACACCCAGGGTCACTGCGAGTGGGTGGCGGAGTACGCGTGCCGCCTGGCCCGAGCCGCGGGCTTCCCCGAGGAGTATCTCGTCTGGTTCCGGAAGTTCCCGTGGGACGTGCGCCCCATGATCCGGGGGCACCACGAGCGTAGGGACGGGACGGGCTATCCCCGGGGGGAGGAAGGGAAGGAGATCCACCGGTCGGCCCGGATCCTGTGCATCGCCGACGTCTACGATGCTCTGACGACCGGCCGAGCCTATCGGAGCGCCTATTCGCCCGAGGCGGCCCTCGCCATTCTCCGGAAGGAGGCCGGATCGGCCTTCGACCCCGACCTGGTCGAGCTCTTCGTCACCCTGGCGGAGACCGACGAGCTCTCCCGGGCGGAAGCTGGATCTCGCTCCTTCGAGGCGAATCGGGGTACAGGGACAGGGATCGGTGCGGATCCGGAACTCGGGCGATTCGCCCCGTCGTCGGCCGCAGGCCCGTCCGGAGCTCCCGCGGGGGCCGCCGCCTAGCCGCGCGCCGAGGCCAAAATGTGTGCGGGGTCCAGGTCACGCGTCATCATACGATACATGAGATTACATAATATAAGTACTTATATGACAGCATTTTGTACATGAACCACATTGCCGGGGAACGGAGCTTGCTGCAGATGTTTCTCGCAGCTGGATCCCCGTGTGCTTCGATTCCGCCGTCCGGCTCGTAGAGGAGACCGATCCTCATGACGCAGTTTCGAATCCTGGTGGCCGAGGACGACGTCCTGGTGGCCGAGGACTTCCGCGAGACCCTGGAGACCATGGGCCATGTCGTGGCCGCGGTTCTCCACAGCACCGAGGACCTGGTCCGGATCGCCCGGGAGCAGGCGGTGGACCTGGCCCTCCTGGATGTCCGGCTGCCCGGGAATCTGGACGGCATCGACGCGGCTCGAATGCTCCGGGACAAGCTTGATATCCCGGTGATCTTCGTCACGGCCCACGCCGACGACGTCACGTTGCGCCGCGCCCGGGAGAGTGACCCCTTCGGCTATCTGGTGAAGCCCGTGGACTTCGGGGAGCTCGACCGCGCCATCGAGATCGCGATGCAGCGTCACGCGCGGGAGCGCCTGCTGCGGGAGGCCATCCGGGAGGTCGAGCGGGCCCCCGTCTTCCGCCAGGACGAGAACCCGTCCGATCCCTATCATACCCTGTTCCACCGAAGTCCGGCCGCCATCACCATCGCCTCCCTGAAGGACGGGCGGCTCCTGGACGTGAATCAGCGGTTCCAGGAGCTCTTCGGATGGAGGCGAGAGGAGGCCGTCGGCGAGACCGCCGACTCCCTGGGTCTCTGGGCCCACGCGGAGGATCGGGAGCGCCTCTGGGAGCGAGTGACGTCCGAGGGGCGGATCCACGGTCTGCGGACCACCCTGCGCACCCGGGACGGCGAGAGCCGGGAGGTGGACCTCTCGGCCGAGGTCCAGACCCTGGGCTCCGAGAAGGCCCTTCTCACGGCCTTCCATGACGTCACCGAGCACGCCGCCGCCGCCGGCGAGCTCCAGCGGATGGCTCTCTACGACTCCCTCACCGGCCTTCCCAATCGCAACCTCTTCCGTGACCGCCTCAAACACGCCCTGGACCGGGCGGGACGGGAGGGGCAGGGCGTCGCCGTCCTCTTCGTGGACCTGGACGGGTTCAAGGCGGTGAACGACTCCCTGGGGCACGACGCCGGGGACGAAGTTCTCGAGCTCGTGGCGCAGCGGATACTCGGCTCGGTCCGGGACGAAGACACCGTGGCTCGTCTGGGAGGCGACGAGTTCACCGTGATCCTCGAGAAGGATCCCAGCCGATCGGGCGCCGAGGCGGCGGCTCGCCGGATCCGGGCCGCCATGCTTCCCCCGTTCCAGCTTCGGGGCCGCACCGTGCACCTGACGGCCAGCATCGGGATCGCCCTCAGCCGGAGTGGAGGCGTCACGGCCCAGGAGCTGGTCCACTCCAGCGACATGGCCATGTACGCCGCCAAGCGCAACGGGGGAGACCGGCACCGGGTCTTCGTCGCCGACGGGGACTCGTCCACCACCCGGGGCATGTGGTTGACCCGGGACGTGAAGCGGGCCGTGGCGTCCGACGAGATCGCCGTCTCGTATCAACCCATCGTCACCCTCGAATCGGGCCGGATCGTGGGAGCCGAGGCCCTGGTGAGGTGGGACCACCCGGAGCGGGGGATGCTCTCGCCCGGGATCCTCCTTGCGGCCGCCGAGGAGCTGGGTCTCGGGCCGGCGGTGGCGTCCCGCGTCATGGATCTGGCCTGCGAGCAGGTGGCGGCGTGGCGGGAAGCGCTTCCGCTGGACTTCGTCATGAGCGTGAACCTCTCGGCTTTCCAGCTCTCCGATCTGGGGCTGGAGGAGGAAGTGACCCGGATCCTGGGGGCCCATGGAGTCCCGCCGGAGATGCTCATGATCGAGATCGTCCAGGAGGAGCTGCTGCAGGCGCTTCGAACGGTCCGGGGCTTCCGGGAGCGGGGCATCCGCGTGGCGGTGGACGACTTCGGCACCGGGCTCGCCCGATTCTCCCACTTCCGGGGGCTCGAGGTGGATGCCCTGAAGCTGGACCGCTCCTTCGTCGCCGGGCTGGATGAGGGAGGGGCCGACGCAGCCGTCATCCGGAGCATCATGGTTCTCGCCGACGGCCTCGGTCTCGGCGTGGTCGCCGAGGGGGTGGAGACCGCGGTCCAGCAAAACGAGCTCCTCTCCCTGGGATGCTCCGTCGGACAGGGATTCTACTTCTCCCGCCCCCTCCAGCCCCGGGATTTCGCCGAGTTCCTGACGGAGAGCGGAGAGGGGGTGGAGACGGGGGCGTAGGCGGTTCCAGCCAACCCCGGGTCCCGTCCCGTGTATGATCTCCTCGGACATCGGGGTTCACCCACCGGAGTCGAGGGGCGGCGATGGCAGACGAAAGCCCGACGGAGGAGCCGACACCCCCCGCAGAAGACCGGAGGGCCGAAGTCGACGTCCTCCTCGGAGTCATCTCCGACACCCACGGCCTTCTTCGGGACTCGGCCCTCGACGCCCTGGAAGGGGTCGACCGGATCATCCACGCCGGGGACGTGGACGAGGCGTGGATCCTGGAGCGCCTGGCGGAGGTGGCGCCGGTGAGCGCCGTCCGGGGGAACGTCGATCGGGGTCCCTGGGCGGCCGACCTTCCCCGGACCGAGGTCGTGGAGGTGGGAGATCGGCTCCTGTACGTGCTTCACGATCCCGACCGCCTGGATCTGGATCCGGCCGCGGCCGGCTTCGATGCCGTGATCCACGGCCACACCCACGATCCCCGGAACGAGACGGCGGACGGGGTTCTCTACCTCAATCCCGGGAGCGCCGGCCGGTACCGGCGGGGCCACCCGGTGACCCTCGCTCTTCTACGGGTCCCGACGGACGCCGGAGAAGAGCCCCTGAAGGTGGAGTTCGTGGCACTGGACTGAGGACCAGGGGACCAGAGGCGGCCGGACCCGCGGGACGGGCCGCTGAGCGGCTCCCCGCCGGTCCGGGACGGTGGCGCCTCAGCCCCCGTCCAGCTCCTCCAGAAGATCTCCGACGACCTCCCGGATCACCCCGCGGCTGAAGCCCTTTCGCTCGAGGTGGCCGTAGAGGCGTCGTCGCGCCTTCGTGAAGGCCTCCCGGCCCTGGTCGGCCTCCGATTCGGTCGAGCCGGCTGAGGTTCGGGATCCCCGGGACGCGAGCACCGCGGTCACCCGCCGGGACTGCCGCGAGAGCCACCTCCGGGCCGTGTCCCGGGCCAGGTCCGCCTCGTCGATCTCCTTCTCGACCATGAGGGCATCCAGGACCTCTTCGGCCAGCCCGCGATCCACCCCCCGGTTCAGGAGCTCCTGGATCAGGGCGAAGGGCCCCCGGGGCCTCCTGCGGAGTCGCTCCTCCAGGAACTGACGCGCGAACTCGCGGTCGTCCAGATATCCCAGATCCAGGAGCCGGGCCACGACCTGGGAGACGACGGACTCCTCGAAGTCCTTCTTCCGGAGGCGACGCTCCATCTCGTCCACGGAGCGGGCCCGGAACGAGAGGAGGTGCAGGGCGGCGTCCCGGGCCCGGCTCACCGTCTCGTCCCGATTCTCGATTCGAGCGTCTTCGTTCATCTCATCCCGTTTCGGGGGTTGATTCGGCCGACGGCCGGTGAGCCCGGACGGCCGAGCGCGCCACCTCCAGGAACTCCGTCGCGGTGCGATCGGGCGTGAACCGGTTCGCCCGCTCCATCCCGGCCTCACCGAGGCGCTCCGCCAGCCCGCGGTCGGTGAGGACGGCGACGAGGGTGTCGGCGACGGCGGCCGGATCCCGGGGGTTCACCAGGAGACCCGACTCCCCGTCCGAGACGACTTCGGGGACGGCACCGGCCCGTCCCGCCACCACCGGCAGGCCCGCCGACATGGCTTCCAGGAAGACGAGCCCGAATCCCTCCTGGAGGCTGGGCAGGCAGAAGCAGTCGGCCCGGAAGTATTCTCGTCGAACGTCCTCCATCCGGGGAAGGGCGCCCAGGAACTCCACCCGGTCCTCCAGTCCCGACGAGACGGCCTGCCGCTTCAGTCGCGGCAGCTCGGGGCCGTCTCCGACCACCCGCAGGAGGGCGTCGGGGACCCTCCGGGTGACCATCGAGAAGGCCCGGATCAGGGTCCGGGTGTTCTTCCGGGGATACTGGCGTCCCACCGTGAGGATCGTCGGGGCCCCGTCGCGCCGGGGGGGTGGGTCGTTCCGGAGACGCTCCCACGGGGAGGGATCCACCGCTTCGGGGACGACGCGCACCTTCGCCTCGCGAAGGCCGTAGGCACGGATGGCGTGATTCGCGCTGTAGTGGCTGGGCACGACCACGCGGTCGGCCCGACGGGCGTTTCGGCGCTCCAGGAAGGCCAGGAGCCGGAGCTTCGAGCGGGAAAGCCCCCTTTCGAACCGGGCCTCGTCGGCTGCCACCCCCTTGAGGTGGAGCACCAGGGGATACCGACGCCGCCTCGGAAGGAGGAAGCCGTCCACGTCGAATCCCACGGCCAGGTCGGGATCGGCCTCCAGGACGAGATCGTGGAGTCCCCGGTTGTACCGGATTCGTGCCCAGAGGTCCCCGGATGCGTTGCCCGTATCATCGGGTCCCGTCCCGCGGTATTCCGCTCCGGCATCTCCGGCGCCACGATCTCCCAGGATCCGGACGTCGTGCCCCATCTCCCGCAGCGCTTCGGCCAGGGTGGTGATGGAGACCGTGGTTCCCGATCCCCTGGCCGGATCCCGCTGCCAGGAGTCGAGGAAGGCGATCCTCAGCTCTCGCCCTCGTCGGCGTCGATCTTGGCGGCCAGGATGAAGTCGTTCTCGCTCAAGCCGTCGATGGCATGGGTCCAGATGCGCACGGTGGCCTCCCCCCAGGTGAGCCGGATCTCCGGGTGGTGCCCCTCCTCCTCGGCCAGGGCTCCGACACGGTTCGTGAAGTCCAGCGCCTGCTGAAAGTCGTCGAAGGAGAACTCGCCGACCAGGTGGTGCTCGTCCTCCACGCTCCACCGGTCGCCGAGCTGCTCCACGTAAGGCTCGAGCTCTTCGCCGGTGAGGGACGGGGTGTCTTCGTCGCACGGCTCACAGTGCTTCTTCAAAAGATCGGTTGCCATGGGTCAACTCCTTATGATGAAATCTGTTGGGTCGCTTTATCCAGATTCAGGGTGAAGGTGCGACGGACCTCCGTCGGCCACCTCATGGAGCTCGCATCGAGGCGTCCACGACGAGGTGGCTCGCGTCCCTGGGATCGAACGACCTGCCGTCGAAACCGCCATGGAGAGCCTCGATCCGGAGGCCCACCCCCTCGAGCCGGGACTCCAGCTCCCCCACGGACCAGAGACGGGCGTGGAAGGTGGCGCGATCCGCCCTCCCCTCCTTCTCTTCCTCCTTCGTCTTCTCCTTCTCGTGGAGATCGCCCGGCCGGGCACCGTTCCGCTCCCGGTCCGCACCGGGAATGTATTCGTAGCAGACCCGGCACCGGCGGGTTTCGCGGTCGCAGCGCCAGGTCTCCCGGATTCGCAGAGGTGCGGCCCGACCGGCCTCGTCCGCTTCCAGGGTCCGTTCCCGCCGGTATCCTCCGGGTCGCGCCGCCTGCTCGAGGCGCTCCTCGCCGAGCCAGAAGGCGTCCAGGACGAAGCGTCCCTCGTCGGGATCCAGGTGCTCCGCCACCGTCTCCAGGGCCCGGTCCCGATCCTCGTCCTCCACCAGGTGAGCGAACGGGTCGTTGGCGGCCGTGATCAGCTCGAAGCTGCGAGCCAGGCGCAGGCTCCGCATGTCGGCCACGATCAGATGGACGTCGGGTCGATCCTTCAGTCGCTCCCGTGCCCGTCGGAGCATCGTCCGGGAGAGATCGATTCCCACCACCGTGGTGGCGTCCCGGGAGAGGATCTCGGTGATCCGTCCGGTGCCGCATCCCAGGTCGAGGACGCTGGGCCGGGTCGTTCGCTCCACGATCCTTTCCCAGAATGCCTGGTCGTCCCGCCGGACCAGCTCGACCTCGATGTAGCGGCTCACCGTGTCGTAGTAGGAGCGAACCTCCTCCCGAAGCCGGGCGTCGTCGGTCATGCACTTGTTAGCCCTGTACGCCTGTGGGAGATCCGTCTCCAGGACCGTCTCGGGAGATCCTTCGAAGGGCTTCCTCGGACTCTTTCGGAGAGGTGTTTCGAGCGGGGGCTGTCGCTCGTGTCGCGTCAGGCCTTCGCCGGCTTCTCCGGGGAGTCCGCGTCCACGGCCGCCGGAAGAAGGGCGGCGTTTCCGGCCTCTCCGGCGGGGAGGGTCTTCACGTAGAGATCCCGCTTCGGATACGGGATCTCGATGCCTTCCTCGTCGAAGGCGAGCTTCACCCGCTCGGTGACCTCGTCGCTGATGCCCCGGCGGCTCCGGGCGTCGTGGATCCAGACCCGGAGCTCCAGGTTCACGGCCGACTCGCCGAAGCTTCGGACGATGACGACGGGCTCGGGCTCGGGCTTGATGCCACCCACCTCGGAGGCGCACGTCAGGATGACGTCCTTGGCCCGGGCCAGGTCCGCGTTGTAGGCGATCCCCAGGGGGATCCGGAGGCGAATGTGGTTTCCGGAGGCCGTGTAGTTGATGATGTCCCGCCGCATGATCTCGTTGTTGGGAATCACGATGATCAGGTTGTCCGGGTTCTTGATCTTGGTGGCCCGGAGGCCGATCTCCACGACGTCCCCCCAGCTTCCGGTCTCCAGGGGAGCGTTCCAGAGCTCGATCCGGTCGCCCACACGGAAGGGCCGGTCCATGATGAGGAGGATCCCGGCGATGAGGTTGGAGAGGGTGTCCTTGGCGGCCAGGGAGACGGCCAGGCCCGCCACGCCGGCGCCGGCCAGGAGCGGTCCGATGTTCACGCCCACGTAGTCCAGCCCCACCAGGACCCCCACGGACACGATCAGGAAGCGCACGATCTTGTTCAGAAGGGGGAGGGCCGTCTGGTCCAGGGGCATGATCTTGCCCCGGCCCACCTGTCCCTCCACCAGCTCCAGCACCTCGGCCACCAGCCCCGCCAGGGGGAAGAAGAGGGCGACCATCCAGCTTCCGAGCATGATCCTGGCTGCGCTCTCCACGTCCCAGAGGAGGGTGGCCCTCCACCCGGCCCAGAACCAGATGGAGAGGAGGAGGCCCCGGTGGAAGCAGCGGAAGACGATGTCGTCCAGGTTCAGTCGGGTCCGCTTGATGACCCGGTCCATGATCCGGCCCAGGACCCATCCCGCCGCCCGGTGGAGGAGGAAGGCCAGGACGAAGAGCCCGGACGTCAGGGCGATGCGGGGCAGGGCGTAGGCCAGGGCCTGCTCGACGAAGGCCGTGAGATCCGCCCGGGTCCAGGTGATGCCGAGGGTTTCCATGGGCGGCTCGATCCGGAGTCGATCCGGGTGCGGGTGTCCGAGGAGGGTGTCCGAGGATGGACACGCTACGGCCGGATGGAGAGGCAGGGCAAGGATCTTCTCGCTACTGCCGGTACCACCTCCCGTCGGTGAGGTCCCGGTACAGGACCGCCCGTTTCCCGTCTTCCAGGACCACTTCGAAGTAGAGGCGGGAGACGGGCTCCCGCCACCACTCGTCGTCGATGCGCCAGATCTCCCGGATCTGGACGACTTCCTTCATTCCGCCCTCGTGCGAGCCGGCCGCCGACCCTGTACTGGATCCCGCCGCCGATCCGGCTCCCGATCCGGCTCTCGAGCCGGTCCCCGAGCCGTCCGCGGGTCCCACCGTCACGGGCCGCCCCCGGTCGTCGGCCCGGACCGGGACGGGAGAGGGGAGGTGGAGGGGACGGAGCTTCCCGCTCTTCCTCTTCACGGCTTCGTGATCGTGGGATGGAAGGGCCCGTGATCGACGGTCGCGCGGCTCTTCGTCACGTGGGATCGAAGTTGAGGAGGGCGTGGCGCCGCTCCGGGATCCGGGAGAAGGGATCCATCTCCACCACCCGGTAGAGGGGGGAGTGGCCCAGCCGGAGCTTGAGCTCCCGCACCGCCTCCTTGAGGGGATCGGGGATGTTTCCCTCGGAGAGGGCGTGCCCTCCGGCTTCCCGGGCCGACTTCTCCCGTCGGTCGAAGAGGTCGGCCTGGGAAGCGGGGGCGCCGAAGTCCACCAGCTCCAGGACGAGGCTCTCCACCGCCCTCGGAGGAGGAGAGAGCTCCACCCGGCTCTCCAGGAGGGAGGTGATCTTCCGGCTCCGGGCCGTCGGCTGACGCAGGACTCCTACCACCGACCAGGAGCCGCCGCCCTCGAGCCGGGCCCGGAGCCGGACCTCCCGGACGCTCCGGCCCCGGCGGGCCGGTCGGGAGAGGGCCCGCTCCGTCAGCTTCTCCAGGGCCGCGTGGAGGGCCTGGACGTGGCCCATGGGAGAAGGGAAGTCCAGGGCGGCCCGGACGGGGCGGGGGCGATGGACGGGACGGACCGGGTCGATCCGCTCTCCCGTGGCCCACGCCCGGGCCTTCCGTCCCTCCTCGCCGAACTGGCCGGTCAGGGCCGAGGCCGGAAGACGGGCCAGCTCTCCCAGGGTGGAGACGCCCAGCCGCTCCAGGCGCTCGTGCATCCGCTCCTCCACCGGAAGAGCCGAGACCGGGCACCCGGCCAGGAAGTCCCTGAGATCCTTCTCCGGAACCACCACGGGCTCGCCGGGACGGGCCCGGACCGCCGCCACCCACGCTCCGAACTTGCCCGGAGCCCAGCCGGCCCGGGTGGCCGCCACCAGGGGCCCGGGAAAGACCGAGAAGAGGGCGCGGAGGGCCCGACGGGCCTGGTTCTTCGGCGATCCGTAGAGGCGCTCCAGGCCGTCCATCCCCAGGAAGACCCGCCCCCGTCCCGCCGGCTCCACCACCGGGCTCACCTCGGTCAGGGCCCGCACCATCTCGCTCCGGGCCGCGTCGTAGTGGGCCGGGTCCGGCTCCAGGAGGGTCAGGGAGGGACAGAGCCCCACGGCCCGGGAGACGAGCTGTCCCGAACGGACCCCGGCCGTGTGGGCCCGCTCCGAGACCTGCCAGATGGTGCGGCGGGATCCCTCCTCCGGGGCCAGGAGAGCCACCGAGGTGGTGTCCAGCTCGGGGGAGCGTACCAGCTCCAGCCGGAGCTCGAAGGTGGGGAGCCAGAGGCAGAGGGCCCGGGCGCTCCCCCGGCCGGACGACGATCGGGAGGGAGATCCGAAGTCTGAGCTCGTGGTCCCGGTGGACGTTGCGGTCATGGACCCGAAGATAAACCGAAGAGAATCAGGGCGGCAAGATGTGTGTATGAGACGGCGAGCCGCTTCGGGAGAGTCCCTCCGACCCTTCCGTCACCGTTCCCCTCACCGCGGATCTTCTCGGAGCTGTCGGAGGGGGAGCGGGAAGCCGTCCTCCTCCTCATGGAGGCCGCCGAGATCATGGACGAGCTCTTCTGGCGTCAGGCCTCCGGCGATCCGACGCCCCTTCTGGCCGGGGTCTCCGACGATCCCGATCTCCTCCGCTACGTGGAGATCAACTACGGCCCCTGGGACCGGCTGGCCGGCAACGAGCCCTTCGTCACCGGGTTCGGCCCCAAGCCTCCCGGGGCCGCCTTCTATCCACCGGAGATGACCGCCGAGGAGTTCGAGACGGCCGACCGGGTGGACATGGAGCGGATGGGCGAGCAGCTCCGC
>JBKHJU010000454.1:0-2516 GCA_046537985.1 Longimicrobiales bacterium | reverse complement strand
TGGCCGACTTCTACGGACCGCAGGCGTTCGGAACCTCGACCGGCCCCCGACTCACGCCCACCGTGGGCCAGGTGCGCATCTACACCCGCCAGTGGATGGCCATGCACGCCGGGCGCCGCCGGGCCATGATGCCGGTGGAGTTCGGCTGCTGAGGGCCACCGAAGCCGATGTTGTCCGTCGAGAGACCCCGAAACCCCGATCCCGAGGTCACCGTGATTCCGAGCCGCAATCCGAGCCGATCCCGCACCCGGCCGTCGAGCATATCGTCTACACCTCCTTCGTGGACGCGGAGGACAACCCCTCCCCCATTGCGGTGGACCACCGCCTGACCGAGCAGATGCTCCGGGAGAGCGGGGTCTCGTGGACGTCGCTCCGCAACCAGTGGTACGGAGACCGGCTGGTGTGAGAGGCGGCCGCCATGGTCTCCGCGGGCCGCGCCGTGATCGACCCCGACCAGGAGGGCACGGCCTTCATCACCCGCGCCGACTGCGCCGCCGCAGCGGCGGCCGCCCTCACGACGGACGGTCACGAGGACCGGATCTACGAGATCACCGGCGGCGAGCTCGTTGGAGGACGGGAGGTCGCCGAGACCGCGCAGGCGATCACCGGCGTGCCGATCGAGATCGTGGAAGCGGGCCCGGACGACCAGTCGGCCGTCGCGGACCTGGACTCCGGCACGACGCTGACGAAGGACTTCGAGCGGCTCACCGGCCGCCCGCCGACCTCCCTGCGGGAGCTCCTGGAAGAGAACGTGGAGGTGCTGCTGGAGGACGTCGGGGCCGAAGCGGCATAGCGGAGACGGAGGGGGTCGAAGGGACGGATCCTGGGCTAGCCCGTCCCCAAACGCCTCCGTGTCGTCCGAGTCGCGGCGGCGCTCCACGGGCTCTCCGGGCCGGACCCGACCTCACGCCGGCTGCTCCTCCGCATGCTTCTTCGTTCTCCTTCCGTACGGTCCCCGTAGCTCCACCGGCCTCCTCCGGGCCTTCTTCGCATTCAGGTTCAGGGTCTCGACGAAGACGCTGAATCCCATGGCGAAGTAGAGGTATCCCTTGGAGATGTGCTGGCCGAGGCCTTCGGCCACCAGCGTCATCCCGATGAGGAGGAGGAAGGAGAGGGCGAGCATCTTCACGGTGGGGTGGCGATGGACGAAGTCGCTCACCCACTCGGCGGTGATCATCATGATGCCGATGGCGATGACCACGGCGATGACCATGACGGCCAGGTCGTCGGCCATCCCCACGGCGGTGATGACCGAGTCCAGGGAGAAGACCAGGTCCAGGAGCCCGATCTGGACGATGACGGCTCCGAAGCTCGCGGGCATCCTGGCCTCCCGCTCCTCCTCCGACTCTCCCTCCAGCTTGTCGTGGATCTCCCGGGTGGCCTTGAAGAGGAGGAAGAGTCCCCCCACGAGCAGAATGAGATCCCGCCCGCTGAAGCCGTGATCGAAGACCTCGAAGAGCGTCGCGGTGAGGCCCATGACCCAGGCGATGGAGAAGAGGAGGATGACCCGGGTGACGAGGGCGACCGCGAGTCCCAGCTGACGGGCCGCCTTCTGCCTTCCCTCCTCCACCTTCTCGGCGAGGATGGAGATGAAGACGATGTTGTCGATGCCGAGGACGATCTCCAGCACCGTGAGGGTGCCCAGGGCGATCCAGGCCTCGGGGCTCGTGATCCAGTCGAAGGACATGGGAGCTCGCTGTTTCGGATGGGAGAGAATCCCCACGGATGTGGGGGAGGCGCCGACGGATCGCCAGGGCGCTGCGGGTCCCGCTTACATCCGGAAGAGGTACTGAAGCTTCACGAAGAAAGCCCGCTGGGTCCGCCGAAGCGTGGGGTCGTCCACGAAGAGCTGTTCGTTGAAGCCGTCGCCGTCCCGGTCGCCCCGGATGAGGTCGCCCTGGCGAAAGTGGTCGTCGTAGCCGGCGTAGAAGACGGTCCCGGCGTTGACCCGGTAGGTGAAGAGGAGGTTGAAGTCGAAGGTCTCGTCGAAGGTGTTGAACTCGGTGATGTTCCGGACCGTGAGGGGGGCCAGGAGCTGGAAGGTGCTCTGGGCCCGGAAGATCTTCACGTCGAAGACCTCGGCGTCGCCGTTCCTCGGATCGGTGAATCGGCTGGCGTCGAGGCTCAGGCTCGAGGTGAGCCGGGGGATCGGGCGCAGGGTCGCGTTCACGCTCCAGTCGACCTGATCTCCCAGGAAGGGGTCGTCGGTGAACCGGACCTGGTCTCCCATGCCGAAGTCGGCCCCGAAGGAGACCCTCCGGCTGCTGTTCACGTTGGCCCGCACCGACCACCCCGTCTTCTCGAAGTCGATGCCGCCGAACCGCTCCATGGTCCGGTCCACGTTGCCGCTGACGCTCACATTGTTGGCGAACTCGAAGCCGAGGTCGGCCGTGAGCTGCTCGTCCTGGAGGATGCCGTCGAAGTCGTAGTTCCGACTGTATCGGACGCCGGGGCCCCAGTTGATGAGCCAGTGTTCGGGCCAGAACCGGTAGGAGAGGTTGCTCCCGACATTCCGC
>JBKHJU010000453.1:0-2516 GCA_046537985.1 Longimicrobiales bacterium | reverse complement strand
GCGGTAGGCGCGGATGCGGAAGGGGTTGGCCCCCTGGATCTCCAGGAGGTCGGCCACCTCGTTCAGGGTCGTGGCAATCTCGATGTTCTCCATGGCTCGTTCCTATCGATCCGGATGGCGACGGAGCGCGCTGTCCCGTCGGGCGCGCCGCGACCGGTCGCGGGAGCGGTTCGGAGCGGCTCCCTTCACACGTCGGCTCCGGCGTCGCGCAGCATCTCCAGGAAGCGTTCCTCGTCCAGTGTTTCCACCCCCTCCGCCTCGGCGTCGTCGGCCTTTTGCCCCGGATCCTCGCCCACGACCACGCAGTCGGTCTCGGAGCTCACCGACGAGGTGGCCCTGGCACCGAGGGACTCCACCAGCTCCTCTGCCTCGTTCCGCGTGAAGCGCTCCAGGGCACCGGTGAAGACGATCGTGAGCCCTCCCAGGGGCTTCTCTTCCGGGGGAGCCTCCTCCCCGGGCTCGACCCCGGCGCGCAGGAGCCCGTCGATGACCTCCTGGTGGCGCTCGTCCTCGAAGAAGTCCCGGATGGCGTCGGCCATCTTGGGACCCACGCCCGAGACCTCCTGCAGCGCCTTCCGATCCGCCGAGCGCACCGCCTCCAGGGTGCCGAAGTGCTCGGCCAGGTCCCGGGCCACCGTCCGGCCCACCTCGGGAATCCCCAGGGCGTAGAGAAGGCGCCCGAGCTCCACGGTCCGGCTTTCCTCGATGCGGGTCACCAGCTTCCGGGCCGACTTCTCGGCAAAGCCCTCCAGCTCCTTCACGTCGTCCACCGTGAGGCGGAAGAGGTCGGGGAGCTCTTCCACCAGCCCCTTCTCCACCAGGAGTCGGGCCGTCTCCTCCCCCAGGCCCTCGATGTCCAGACCCCCCCGGGAGCCGAAGTGCTGGATACGCCCCTTGAGCTGGGCTGGACATCCGAAGGTGTTGGGACAGCGGGTGCGGGGCCCTTCCACCACGACGTTCGTGCCGCACGACGGACACTCGTCGGGCATCTCGAAGAGATCGCCCCGCTCTGCCGTACCTTCTTCCCCTTCCTCTTCCTCGACCCGTTCGACCACCTCGGGAATCACGTCCCCGGCCCGCTGGATCCGCACCCGGTCTCCGACCCGGACGTCCTTCCTCCTCACCTCTTCCCGATTGTGAAGGGAGGCCCGGGCAACCGTCACGCCCCCCACCTCCACGGGTCGCAGCAGCGCCACCGGAGTCAGGATCCCGGTTCGTCCCACGCTCACGGCGATGTCCTCGACCCGGGTCACCTCCTTCCGGGCCTCGAACTTGTAGGCCAGCGCCCACCGCGGATGCGAGGAGGTGGCCCCCAGGATCTCCCGGACCGGGAAAGCGTCCACCTTGACGACGATCCCGTCGATCTCGTAGTCGAGATCCTCCCGCCGCTCCGCCCAGCGACCGTGGTACGCCTCCAGGTCTTCGAGACACTCCCCCGAATCGATTCCCTCGGGAAGCTTGAAGCCCCACGCTTCCAGCGCGTCCAGGGTTTCGGAGTCCCTCTCGAAGTCGGCCCCCTCCACCGAGAGGATCTCGTAGGCCAGGAGGGTCAGGGGCCGGGACCCGGTGACGGAGGGATCGAGCTGCCTCAGGGCGCCCGCGGCGGCGTTCCGTGGGTTGGCGAAGGGCTCCTCTCCGGCCTCCACGAGGCCCCGGTTGAGGTCCTGGAAGTCGGTCAGGTACATGAGGACCTCTCCCCGGACGGAGAGGAAGTCGGGGATCGGCGGCTCCTCGCCGCCACCGTGGCCACGGCGACCCTTGCCACCCCGACCATCGGCGCCACGCAGCTTCAGGGGCACCGAACCGATGGTCCGGACGTTCTCGGTCACCCCCTCTCCTTCCCTCCCGTTGCCCCGTGTAGCGGCCCGGCTCAGGACGCCGTCCTCGTAGACCACCTCCACCGACGCCCCGTCCAGCTTGGGCTCGAGCAGGTAGCGGGCACCATCGTCGTCCTCGTCGCCGTCCTCGCCCTCTCCCACCTCCTTCTCGGCCTTGACCACCCGTTCGTGGAAGCGCTCCACCCCGCCGGACTCCCGGGTGGCATCCAGGCTGAGCATGGGAGCGGCGTGCTCCACCGTGGGAAAGGAGTCCAGGGGCTCGGCCCCGACCCGCCGGGTGGGAGAGTCGGGCGTGACCAGATCGGGGAAGGCCGCTTCCACCGCCTCCAGAGCCTCGTAGAGGCGGTCGTACTCCTGGTCGGAGATTTCGGGATCGTTCTCCACGTGATAGAGGTGGTCGTGACGACGCACCTCCACCCGGAGCTCTTCGACCAGTTCCTCGGCCTCCGGCCGGGAGAGCCTCTCGATCTCCTTCTCGGACGGGAGGTCCGGAAGGTCGCCGGACACCACTCTACGACGGCTGGGCCCGGGTCGTCACTCGGTGATGTAGACGCTGCTGGCCTGGGGCCCCTTCTCGCCCCGCTCCTCGGCGAAGCGGACGATGGTGCCGACCTCCATATCCTCGAAGTCCCCGTTCACCAAGCTGTTGCGGTGGAAGTAGATTTCCCGGTCGTCGTC
>JBKHJU010000452.1:0-2533 GCA_046537985.1 Longimicrobiales bacterium | reverse complement strand
GGAAGGAAGAGCGCATGGAGTGGCAGGTCTCCCTCGGCGTGAACCCCGAAAAGCTGCGCTTCCACGAGCACGGACCCGACGAGCTGGCCCACTACGCCAAGAAAGCCTTCGACATCCAGTACGAGTTCCCCTTCGGATGGCAGGAGTTCGAGGGGATCCACAACCGGACCGACTTCGACCTCGGCCGCCACGAGGATTACTCGGGCAAGCGCCTCGAATACATCGATTCGGGCGCGGGGGACCGCTTCGTGCCCTACGTGGTCGAGACCTCCATGGGGGTGGACCGGACCGCCCTGGTGGTCCTGGCCGATGCGTATCACGAGGAGGAGGTCGAGGGCGAGGAGCGGGTGGTGCTCCGCCTGAATCCCCTCCTGGCACCGATCAAGGCGGCGGTCTTTCCCCTGGTCAAGAAGGACGGCCTGCCGGAGATCGCTCACCAGATCAACGACTCCCTTCGGACGGCCGCCATTCCGGCCTTCTACGACGAGGCCGGATCCATCGGGCGCCGCTACCGGCGTCAGGACGAGGCCGGAACGCCGTGGTGCGTGACCGTGGACGGCCAGACCAACGAGGACGGGACGGTGACGATTCGGGACCGGGACAGCCTCGAGCAGATTCGGGTGGACAAGGACCGGGTGGCCGATTGGGTGGAGGACAGGCTGCACGAGCTGGAGTGATTCCTGCATCCCGGAGGTGTGATGGCCGTCCACCGATCAGGCTGGTCCAGGATCCCGGCGCTCCTCGCGACCGTTGTCTGGGTCTGCGTCGCGGTGCCGGGGAAAAACCTCCACGCCCAGGCGGCCGACGCGAGGACGGACCGGGCCGCTCGAGGCACCCCGACCGAGCAGGACGAGCCCCCGGTCCCCCAGACCTTCGACTGGCACCTCGACGTCCCCCTCGCCCCGACGACGCCCTGGGGGCAGCCCGTCGACACCGCCGCCACCCGGCTCATCCGCTCCTGGACGACTAGGCCGGAGTACATCAACGAGCAGGTAGACCACATTCCGCTCCGGGCGGGCGTGGTGTCCCCCACCCGGCACTTCGGTCATCCGGTCGGTCGGCCCGGCGTCCTCCACAAGGTCGACGAGATCCACGGATACTTCGACGCCCTGGCGGCGTCGACGCCCCGGGTGCGGTTCACTCGTCTGGGCGAGACGGAGGAAGGTCGGCGGTTGGCCCTGGCCCAGATCGGCAGCGAGGAGAACCTGGCCCGCCTCGAGGAGATCAAGTCCGGTCTCAACGCCCTCGCCGACCCCCGGGTGACGTCGGCCGAGGAGGCCCGGAGGCTCATCGCCGACCTCCCGGTCATCTACACCTTCTACGCAGGGCTCCACTCTCCCGAGACCGGCCCCCCGGAGATGGTCATGGAGATGGCCTACCGCCTCGCCGTCTCCGCCGATCCCGCCATCCGCCGGATCCGGGACGAGGTGGTGGTCTTCATCGTGCCGGTGGCCGAGCCCGACGGACGGGACCGGGTCGTGGACTGGCACCGCCGTCACAACCGGGACGCGTACACCATGGAGGACCGGGCTCCCGGGCCGCCCTACTGGGGATCCTACATCTTCCACGACAACAACCGGGACGGCCTCCAGCAGAGCGCCCGCCTGACCCGGGAGCTGACCCGGCTCTTCCTGGAGTGGAAGCACCCGATCGGCCACGACCTCCACGAGTCGGTGCCGTATCTCTACGTCTCCACCGGGACGGGGCCCTACAACCCCACGGTGGATCCCATCACGGTGAGCGAGTGGCAGTGGATGTCCAACTACACCGTGGCCGAGCTCACCAGCGACGGCCTTCCCGGGGTCTGGAACCACAACTTCTACACCGGCTGGTATCCGGGCTATCTCCTCTGGGTGACGAACACGCGGAACGCGGTGGGCCGATTCTACGAGACCTTCGGAAACTCGGTCCCCAATACCATGGAGCGGACGCTGGAGAGCAGCTCCACGAGTGTCGAGTGGTATCGGGCGAATCCGCCCCGGGACACGACCGTCTGGTCGCTCAGAAACAACACCAACTACATGCAGGCCGGTGCCCTCTCGGACCTCGAGCTGGTTGCCCAGAATAGGGCCCGGGTGCTGGAGAACTTCTGGCGGAAATCGAACAACTCCCTGGAGAAGGGTCGAAGCGAGGCCCCCTACGCCTGGGTCGTGCCCGCCGAACAGGACCGGAGGGCCGACGCGGCCTACATGCTCAACCTGCTGAGACGGCAGGGGATCGAGATCCACCGGGCCGTAGAGAGCGGGACGTTCGAGCCCGTGGGGACGATGGAGGCGGGAGACGAGGGAGCGGAGGTCGAGGAGGGCTCGGAACGCGGAGCCGGGGCCGGTGAGCTGGACGAAGTGGGAAGGACGGCGGCAGCCGGGGCCGCGGATCCGGACGGTGGGACGGAACGGGAGACCTCCGGCGGAGGCACCGTCGAGGTCGCGCCCGGGGACTACGTCGTCCGGATGGACCAGCCCTACCGGAACTTCATCCTGACCCTGATGCGGGAGCAGGAATTCCCCGAAGACGCGCCGGCACCCTACGACGA
>JBKHJU010000451.1:0-2538 GCA_046537985.1 Longimicrobiales bacterium | reverse complement strand
GGCTCCTCCGAGAGGTCTGCCGCCACGTCGGCCATGGGCTCGCCGGCCTCGATCCGCTCCAGGGCTTCTTCCGCGGTGGCCCGGGCGGCCCGGTGCGCGCTGTCGGGAGCGGTCTCCTCGGCCAGTGCCACCACGTGGCTCACCACCAGCTCGAAGCGAGGATCCGTATCGTACTGGGCGCGTAGGACGTCGTCCTCGATCCCGGCTTCGTCCAGCACGAGGTCGGCGGCGAAGCGGTCCAGGAGGAGATCCTCCCTCCGGCGCTCCAGGAGAGGCTCTCCGACGGCGTCGATCTCGTCCCGGGCGAAGGCGAGCCCGAGGGCGGTGAGAGCCACGAGGCGGTCCACCCGTGCGTCGGTGAGGCCCAGCATCTCCTCCTCGGTGAAGCTCACCCCGTCGACGGAGAGGGCGGGCTCGCCCCCGCCACACGCCGACACGAGGCCCGCCGAGACCACGGCCATCGCAAGAGCGCGGGTGCGCGAAGGGGTGCACGGGCCAGTCCCGCATGTCGAGGATCGCATGATGCGAAAGGTCGAAGAGCCGGGAAGCGCAAGCAAGGTCGTGGCGGAAGCCCGGGGCGAAGGTCGCCTTCTCGATTCCAGGATCCTATGTTTATGGATCATAAGTGTATGGACGGTACCCGGTTTTTGGAGGTACCCTTCCCACCGAACATCCGGACCCGCCGCGGTGCCGGGGGGCCACCACCAACAAGGACGTCGTGGGATGATTCGGGACGAACTCAGGCGCGCGCTGGAGATCCTGGGGGACCGTCTGCCCGACGGTGACCTGGTTCTGCTGGTGCGGCGAGCTTTCGGGGACCGGGGGGTGACCTTCATCCGGGGAGACGTCGAGCGGGTGACCGGCCTTCCAGCCGCGGCCTTCGAAGCCTCCACCGATCGGTGGCTGCAGATCGTCCACCCCGAAGACCGACTGTCGGTGCGGGAGCAGCTCCAGCATTCCAGGGATGCCGACGAGACCCGGCTCGAATATCGAGTCCTGGATCCGGGGGGCGGAGTGCGCTGGCTGCGGGAGCGGCTGAAGGTGATCCGGACCGCGCCGGGTGCGCCCCCCGAGGTGGTGGGGATCCTCCGGGACATCACCTTCGAGCGCACGGCCCGCTCCAGGATCTCGGGGCTGGAGAAGGAGCTCTGGCGGTCCCGGAGGATGGAAGCCATCGGCTCCATGACCACGGGAATCGCCCACGACTTCAACAACCTCCTCACGGTGATTCTGGCCTCGGCGGACCTGCTGCGCCACGAGTCGGAGATCCCCGACGACGCCATGGAGGACGTCCGGGTGCTCAGGGAGGCGGCGCTCCGGGGCACCGAGCTGGTCCAGCAGATCCTTCGCTTCGGATCGGAACGCCGAAGGAGCGTGGAAGCGGTGCGGCTGGATGAGCTGGTGGAGGATCTCGAGGGAATTCTCGAAAGGGTCGTGGGCTCGGGGATCGACCTCTCCGTGGACCTTCCGGAAGAGGCGTGGCCGGTCCGGGCGGATCGGACCCACCTGGAGCAGATCCTCCTGAATCTGGCCTCGAATGCCCGGGACGCCATGCCAGGGAGCGGTGCCCTGGCGATCCGGGTGGAGAATCACACCATGAACGATCGGCTGGACACCGAGGGGGGAACGCTCCGGCCCGGCAGGTACGTTCGGCTGACGGTTCGGGACACCGGGACGGGGATGACTCCCGAGGTCAGGGACCGGATGTTCGAGCCCTTTTTCTCCACCAAGGCCGAGCCCGGTGGGCGGTCGGGGGGATTCGGCCTTTCCACCGTGTTGCGCCTGGTGCGGGGGTACGGCGGCGGGATCCGAATCCGGAGCGAGGAAGGGCAGGGCTCGGAGTTCCGGGTCTACCTTCCCGTGCGTGAGAGGGAGGAAGAGGTCGTTCGGGAATTCTTGCTCGGGGGGACCGTGGGCGCCCCGGATCCCGGTGGGGCTCGCATCCTCCTCGTGGACGGAGATCCGGCGGTGAGGCGCGCGGTGGAGCGGATCCTCGAGCGGGAAGGTCACACGGTGGTCACGGCCGGCACCGTGAAGGAGGGGCTGCAGGCGTTCGATCGCGTGCGACCTCCCTTCGACCTTCTGGTGACCGACGTCGTCCTTCCCGACCGGTCGGGACACGACCTGTGGCGGGCGGTGCGGCGGAGGGTGGACGACATTCCGGTCGTCTTCGTCACCGGATTCGACCCGGAGACGGTTGCGGCCGAGGGGATCGCCCCCTCGGACGGAAGCGCCCACCTGACCAAGCCCCTGAATCCCCGGGAGCTCCGGAAGACCGTGGAGCGGATCGTCTCCGGGACCCGGGAGAAGGGGACGGATTTATCTTCGGCCAACGAAGGCTGAGGTGGGTGAGGGTGAGATGGGAGGAACGCGATCGCGTCGGCCGCATGGGCTGCCTGGAGCGTGCAGGCCGCGTGGGCAGCACGGTAGACCTTCGACCCGGGTCCTTCTTCTGTCTGCCGCCCTCTTCGTCCTGCTCCCTCTCGTCCTCGGGGCGTGCGCCGGGATCTACGGCGACAATCCCTTCCAGGGCGGGGC
>JBKHJU010000450.1:0-2539 GCA_046537985.1 Longimicrobiales bacterium | reverse complement strand
CGGCCACGGCCAGACCATCTCCCAGCCCTACATCGTGGCGTTCATGGCCGAGGCCGCCGAGATCCAGCCCGACGACCGGGTCCTGGAGATCGGGACGGGATCCGGGTACGGAGCGGCCGTCCTGGCCGAGGTCGCCTCCGAGGTGTACACCATCGAGATCATCCCCGAGCTGGCCCAGCGCGCCCGGGAAGTCCTCGACGAGCTGGGATACGACAACGTCGAGGTCCGGGCCGGGAACGGGTGGCTCGGCTGGTCCGAGCACGCCCCCTTCGACGCCATCGTGGTGACCGCCGCCCCCGACGAAGTCCCCGAAGCCCTGGTGGAGCAGCTGGCGGTGGGTGGGACCATGGTCGTTCCGGTGGGCGCCCTCCGGCAGAACCTTCGCGTAATCCGCAAGACGGAAGAAGGGCTGGAGGACGAGTCCGTGCTTCCGGTGCGGTTCGTGCCCATGGTCGAGGAGCCGGGGGATACGGCGCGGTGACCCGGCGATCCGCCGATCCTGCAGAACTCCGGTGAGCCGCCGGAAGATTCCCGCAGGCTCGTCCTCGTCAGACCGCTTCGCCCATGCCGCTCCCGTCGTATCCCTGGAGCGCTTCGACCTGGGCACGAACCGCCGGTAGCCGGAGCGCGTCGAAGAGGGCCTGGACCGCCGGAAGATCGAGGAAGTGGTCGGGGACGACGAGCTCGTAGGGCTCGGTCCGGAGGGGAAGGACGTCGAGCCCGAACGCGGCGCCGGCGGCCCGGATCCCTATCCCGGCATCGGCGAGTCCCGCCGCGATCGCCTCGCCGACGGCCAGGTGGCCCCGGGCCGCGGTATCATAGCCCTCGATCCGGTCCGTTGGTATGCCCTCGGCGGCCAGGGCCTCGTCCAGAAGGAGACGGCTCCCCGAGCCCGTCTCCCGATTCACCAGACGGATCCCGGGCCGGACGAGGTCGGCGATCTCGCCGATCCCTTCCGGATTTCCGGGCCGCACCAGGAGACCCTCTTCCCACATCGCGAAGCGAACACGGGTGCACGGAAAGGAGATGAGCTCTCGAATCCAGGGAGCGTTCGATGCTCCCGTATCTGGATCGTGCAGGTGGGCTCCCGCCACGTGAGCCCGGCCATGGGCGAGGGCCTCGAGGGCGGCCCGGCTTCCCCGGGCGCTCCACGCCACCTCCACTCCCCGGTTCCGGCGAAGAGCCTCGGCCACGATGCCGAACGCCGGGTCGCAGCCGACCACGGCCATCTCGGCGGCGGGTGGGCGCTCGGGAAGGAGCCGAACGCGGACGGTGATCTCCTCGGAGCGGGAGCCGTGGCCTGCCTGGCTGAGCACGATTCCATCGGCCGGGCGGCTCGGGCGCTCCTCCTTTCCCGTGGGAAAGGCCACCCAGCGCCCGCCGACCCGGACCACCCGGACCCGCCGACCGACGAGGGACGGCCCGGCCGCAGGAAGACGGTGTCCTTCGGCAGGAGTGGGCGCCGTGGGTGATCCGGATCCGGTCCCCCCGGCCCAGGCCGCGGTGAGCTCCTCCGGCCGAGCCTCGGGAAGACGGAAGAGCTCTTCCACGGACCGACCCATGGCCCGGCCCAGCCGGAGCGCCACCTCGGTGGACGGAACGGAGGTGCCCGACTCGATGGCCGCGTAGCTCTGGCGCGTGATTCCCGCGGCCTTCCCGGCCTCGGCCTGGGTCCAGCCGAGCCGCTCCCGCTCGGCCGCGAGGTCGTTGTCGATGGACATTGGAATCCCCTTCTCCTGAAGTGTCGTCGGGTGTCGGAGCGTGCTTTCAAATGCCCGGGGCTGCCTTCCCCGGAGCCTCGGGACGGACCTCGATCTCCGTCGCCTTCACCGCGACCCAGATCCGGGCTCCCTCCACGAGCCCCAGCTCCCTCTTCGCCTCCCTCGTGACCTCGACGGTGAGTGGAAGCGGCTCTCCGGTGAGGAGCCGGACTCGCGTCCCCAGCGGCTCTACCTGCTGGAGGGTCGTGGTCCAGAGGTTTCGCTGGCTTCCCTCGGGGCGGGATCGATGGACCGAGACGGCCGCCGGCCGGATGGTGACCAGAACCGGTCCTTCGACGTCGGTGTCGGCGATGTGGAGGACGTGCTGCTCCGTCCGGACTTCTCCGTGCTCGGCGGTTCCGGTCAGGAGGTTGGTGCCGGCGAGGTCGGCGGCGTAGGGGGTGCGGGGACGAAGTCGCAGGTCCTCAGCGGTTCCGGCCTGGGTGATCCGCCCACCCTCGATGACGTGGATCTCGTCCGCGAGGAGGAAGGCTTCGGTGGGATCGTGGGTGATGAGGAGCCGGGGTCCTTCGAAGCTCCGGAGGTGGGTGGCCAGGATCCGGCGTAGCCGGTCACGGGTGGTCACGTCCAGGGCGGAGAGAGGCTCGTCGAGGAGGAGAAGCCTCGGGTCCGTGGCCAGCGCTCGTGCCAGGGCGATTCGCTGCCCCTGGCCTCCCGAGAGCTCTCCGGGCCTCCGTCCTTCGAGGCCCGCGAGGTCCAGGCTCTCCATCCAGCTCCGAGCCCGCTCCAGGGCTTGCTCTCGCGACGTCCCCCGGCTC
>JBKHJU010000449.1:0-2547 GCA_046537985.1 Longimicrobiales bacterium | reverse complement strand
CCCTTGAGGTCCGTGGCGGCCCAGGCCCGGGGCATGAGGTCGGGCGAGGGGGACCCCGCGAGCGCCCTCCAGGAGGCCACCGAGGAGTTCGCCCAGAAGTCGTGATGGGCGGAGATCAGGACGGAACCTCGGGAGGCGCGGGGACCCCGAAAGGGCCGGCAACACCGGACGGAACGGGGAGTCCCGAGGGCAAGCGTGCCCTCTGGGGCGGCCGTTTCGAGAGCGGGATGGCCCCGGCCATGGAGCCCCTCAACCGGAGCCTCGATCTCGATCGGCGCTTCTGGCGTCACGACATCCGGGGGAGCCGTGCCTGGGCGGCGGCCCTGGCGGACGCCGGGGTCCTCACGAACGACGAGCGCGATGCCCTCCGGGCCGGCCTCGACGCCGTGGGCGAGCGACTGAAAGGCGCCGACTTCTCCGCCTTCGCCGACGAGGACATCCACTCCCTGGTGGAGCGGCTACTGTTCGAGGAAGTGGGCGAGGTGGCGGGAAAGCTACACACCGCCCGTTCCCGAAACGATCAGGTGGCCACCGACATGCGCCTGTGGGGAATGGAGGCCACCGGAGGGGTGGCGAAAGATCTCCGGGCTCTGTGTCGGGCCCTGACGGCGTTGGCGGAGAGGTCTCTCGACGTGATCCTGCCGGGCTACACGCACCTCCAGCAGGCCCAGCCGGTCCGGGGTGCCCACTGGGCCCTCTCCCACTTCTGGGCCTTCCTCTCCGACGTCCGGCGGGTGGAGCGGGCGGCAGAAGCGGCCGCGGTCCTCCCTCTCGGATCCGGCGCGCTGGCGGGATGCCCCTTCCCGGTGAATCGGGAGGTGCTGCGACAGGAGCTGGGATTCCGGTCGGTATCTCCGAACAGCTTGCACGCCGTCTCGGACCGGGACTGGATGCTGGACTTCCTGTATGCCGGTGCCACGGTGGGCGTCCACCTGTCCCGGCTGGCCGAGGACCTGGTCATCTATACCTCGAAGGAGTTCGGGGTCTTCCGGCTCGCCGACGGCTACAGCACCGGCTCCAGCCTCATGCCCCAGAAGCGGAATCCCGACGTGGCCGAGCTGACCCGGGGAAAATCGGGGCGCCTGGCCGGCAACCTGGTGGCCCTCCTGACGCTCCTGAAGGGGCTTCCCAGCAGCTACAACCGGGACCTGCAGGAGGACAAGCCGCCTCTCTTCGATACGGTGGACACCCTGAAGACCGTGCTCCCGGCGGTCACCGGGGCCGTGGTGACGGGACGCTTCGTCCCGGAGGCCGCCTCACGTCTCCTGGACGTCCAGCTCCTGGCCACCGACCTGGCCGACTACCTGGTGCGGAAGGGGGTGCCCTTCCGGGAGAGCCACGAGGTGGTGGGACGCCTGGTCCGGAAGGCGGAGGAGGATGCAGTCGGCTTGGACGAGCTCTCCGTGTCCGATTTCGAGGACCTCCACCCGGCCTTCGAGGCGGACGTCCTCGACGTCTTTTCGTGGGAGCGCTCGGTGGACGCCCGAGGCGCCACCGGCGGGACCGGTCGGGCCGCCGTGGAAGAGCAGCTCGCCCGGGCCCGCCGGTCCATGAGCTCGTAGCGTCACCCGCCCGAGCCCGCCTCACCGGATGCCGCCGATACGCCGAGACCGTCCTCAGGCCACCCCGGCTTCGGCCCGCTGGGGCGCCAGGCCGCGGCCCGCCGCCTGCACGAAGGGCCTCACTCCCTCCATCAGGCCCTCGAACTCGGCGATCGTCAGGGACTGCTCGCCGTCGGAGAGGGCGTCCTCGGGGCTCGGATGGACCTCCACGATGAGCCCGTCGGCGCCGGCGGCCACCGCCGCGTAGGCCAGGGGAGCCACCAGGTCCCGTCGCCCACCCGCGTGGCTCGGGTCGGCGATGACGGGAAGGTGGGTCTCCTTCTTCAGCACCGGGATGGCGGCCAGGTCGAAGGTGTTGCGGGTCTCGCTGCCGAAGGTCCGGACGCCCCGCTCGCAGAGGATCACGTTCGGGTTCCCCTGCTTCATGACGTACTCGGCCGCCAGGAGCAACTCCTTGAGGGTGGCCGACATTCCCCGCTTCAGGAGCACGGGACGGTGCAGGCGTCCCACCTCGGTGAGGAGGTTGTAATTCTGCATGTTCCGGGCGCCGATCTGGAGGACGTCTGCGTAGCCGGCCACGAGCTCGACCTGGCGGGTGTCCATGACCTCGGTGACCACGGGGAGGCCCGTGCGCTCCCTCACCTCGGCGAGGATCTCGAGGCCCTCTTCGGCCAGGCCGTCGAAGGAGTAGGGGGACGTGCGGGGCTTGAACGCGCCTCCCCGGATCGCGCGGGCTCCGGCCCGCCCCACGGCGCCGGCCGTCTCCTCCATCATGTCCATCCCCTCGACCGAGCACGGACCGGCGATGACGAAGAACTCGTCTCCCCCCAGCTCCCCGGCTCCCAGGGGAATCCGGGTGTCCCGGGCCACGAACTCCCGGGATGCCAGCTTGTAGGGCTTCATCACGGGGTGAACCTCTTCGACCCCGGGGATGGAGAGGAGCGGAATCTCCTGCAGCTTCGTCTCGTCTCCTACGCATCCGATC
>JBKHJU010000448.1:0-2547 GCA_046537985.1 Longimicrobiales bacterium | reverse complement strand
TCCAGGATCTGTCGGAGAAGTACAACATCCTCCAGGCGGCCATGGCCTCCTCCGAGCGCATCTTCAAGCTGCTGGACCGGGAGCCCGCCATCATCGACCCGCTCCACCCCGTGGATCCACCCGCCGAGACCCGGGGCGAGATCGAGTTCCGGGACGTCTGGTTCGCCTACGGCGACGACGAGGACGCCCTCCCCGACTGGGTCCTGGAGGACGTGAGCTTCCGGGTCGCGCCCGGCGAGAAGGTGGCCATCGTGGGCCACACCGGGGCCGGAAAGACCACGCTCGTCAACCTCCTCATGCGCTTCTACGAGCCCCAGCGGGGAGAGATCCTCCTGGACGGGATTCCCATCGATCGGCTCCGGATCCGGGACCTCAGGCGTCGGATCGGGCTGGTGCTTCAGGACGTCTTCCTCTTCAGCCAGGACGTGCGATTCAACCTCCGACTCGGGGACGAATCCCTGGGAGAGGCCGAGGTCCTGGAGGCCGCCGACCGGGTGGGCGCGGAGGAGATCGTCGACAAGCTTCCCGGCGGGCTGGACCAGCCACTGGGAGAGCGGGGCGCCACCCTGAGCGTGGGAGAACGCCAGCTCATCTCCTTCGCCCGGGCCCTCGCGTTCGACCCCGAGATCCTGGTGCTGGACGAGGCCACCAGCTCGGTGGATTCGGAGATCGAGGCCCGGATCGAGGAGGCCACCGAGGAGCTCCTCAAGGAACGGACGTCCCTTGTCATCGCCCACCGGCTCTCCACGGTGCAGGGAGCCGATCGCATCCTCGTCCTCCATCACGGGAAGCTGGCCGAGGAGGGGACCCACGACGAGCTGCTGGAGATCGGCGGGCTCTACGCGAAGCTCCACGAGCTCCAGTTCGCACCCCCGGCTGGGACCGACGACGCAGGAGATACCCCGGGCGTCTCGCCCCCCGCGCCGACCTCCATCTCCGATGACCCGCGCCCCACCGAGACCGCCGGAGCCCGGGGGGACTGACAGGTCGCTGAACGAGGCAGTCGAGGCGTCCGGCCCCGGATCGGACCTCGCCCCTCCTCGGCCGGTCCTGCCGGTGGTCGCAGCGGCGCGGCCGGCGCGGCCCTCACGGCCTCCCGTCGGCGTCCCGTTCCTCGCCCCGGAGAGCCCGAAAGGTGAAGACGGCGATGGTGACCACGGTGAGTGGAAGAAAGAACCAGAGGAAGGCGGCGCCGAAGGCCGGGAGCGCCGCGTGGTCCGTCGCATCCAGCACGAGATAGAGGGTATAGGCCAGGTAGTAGCCGAGGAAGAGCCCGCCTTCCCACCGAGAGATCCGGTGCCCCTTGAAGAAGAGGGGAAGGGTGGCGATGGCCACGGCGATCATGACCGGCATGTCGAAGGTCAGGGCGCCGGTGGAGACCGGAATCCCGCCCGGCGCGACGATGCTGCCGAGGCCGAGCACGGCCAGCAGGTTGAAGATGTTGCTACCCACCACGTTGCCCACGGCCAGCTGAGCCTGGCCGGCGTAAGCCGAGCCCACGGTGACGGCGAGCTCCGGCGAGCTCGTGCCGAAGGCCACCACCGTGAGGCCCGCCACCAGCCGGGAGATGCCGGCCGCAACCGCCAGGCGAGAGGCTCCGCGAACCAGGAGCTCCGCGCCGACGATGAGGAAGGCTCCCCCCGCCACGAACAGCGGAATCGTGGTCGCGGTCATCTCACGACCGGCCTTTCATCCCTCGACCCGTCCCGTCGTCCCACGATCCCCGGCACCGTCTCACGGGTCGTCACGCCGGCCTTCCAGAGCACGCCCTCCCAGCGTCATCGCCCGTCCCGTCCGTCATCCAGCACCTCGCCGAGAAGCTCCACCGTCCGGCGGGCGGCTCCCCGGTGCTTCTCGATGTACGCTCCAGCACGATCTCCGGCGGCCCGCATCCGGGCCGGATCCGAGAGCCACTCTTCGAGGGCTTCGGCCAGCTCCGGAACCGAGGCAGCCTCCGCCGCACCCCCGGCCTCCAAGAGATCTCCCGCCGCCCGGGCGTTGGCGTGCTTCGGGCCGAAGAGGACCGGGACACCCGCGGCGGCCGGCTCCAGGACCGAGTGCAGGCCCTGGTCGTGGAAGCCCCCTCCGACGTATGCGACCGTTCCCACGGTGTAGAGATGGGCCAGCACTCCCACCCGGTCCACGAGCACCGCGTCGATTCCCTCCATCGATCCCTCGTCCTCAACCATTCCGAGGAGGGCCACCTTCCATCCATGCCGATCCAGCGCCCCCGAAAGCTCTGCCACGTGCTCGTCCGTGGGCTCGTGGGGAGCGATGACGAGCCGGAAGTCCGGATACGACTCCCGGACCCTGGACACCGCCGGAATCAGCACCTCTTCGTCCGCGTGCCAGGTCGAGCCGGCCACCAGAACGGGGCGACGGGCCCCGCGGGAGCTTCCCGGTCCGGCCCGGCCTCCCGATCCGCCGGGCCCCTCCGCCTCGCCCGGTTGACCCGCAGCGGCATGAAAAGGCGCCAGATGGGGGGCGCCCGGATCGACCTCGTCCAAGCGCTCGGCCGCCGAGTCGATCCCCGGATCTCCCGTGACC
>JBKHJU010000447.1:0-2548 GCA_046537985.1 Longimicrobiales bacterium | reverse complement strand
GTGCCCGGGACCTGGGAATCGCCGTCGTCGTCTTTTACGCCCTGTGGGGATTCCACTACGCGCGGATCCCCGCTGCCGAGCGAATCGAGCTGCCTGCGGTGGAAGCGATCTCCTCCCGGGAGCTGGAAGCTCTGAGCCGGGAGCTCGTGGAGGTGGCGAACGCCAGCTACCTCGAGCTTCACGGCAGCGAGGACACCGGGACTCCCACCTCCATGCCCGAGGACTGGAGCGAGCTGCACCGGGCCCTGGAGCTCGGATGGGCCCGGGCCGCGGCCCAGCTACCCGTCGGTTCCCTGGTCACGGCCCGCCTCGGTCCGGCCAAGCCCATGATCCTCAGCCCTATCGTCGCCCATCTGGGCCTCACCGGAATCTATTCGCCCTTCACGGCCGAGCCCCTGGTGGTGGGAACGACTCCGGCGATCGGCCTCGGACTCTCCATCGCGCACGAGCAGGCCCACCAGCGGGGAATCACGGGAGAAGGGGAAGCCACGCTCCTGGGCTTCGTGGCCGCCATGAACTCGGACCACCCGCTGCTCCGGTACTCGGCCGCCGTGCGGAGCCAGAACCGCCTGTTGGCGGCTCTTGCGCGGCGGGACACGGCGGCGTTCCGGGAGATCACCTCGCTGCGAGCACCCGGGGTCACCAGGGATCTCCGGGACCTCCGGGACTACCAGCTCCGACACCGGGGAGCCCCGTCGCGGGTGACCTCGCGGGTGAACGACACCTATCTCCGGGCGAACCGGGTCCCGGGTGGCATTCGGAGCTACGACGAGGCCACGCGGCTGCTCGTGCGGTTGGCCCGGCAGCGAGGGGGAACGCTCCTTCCTTGAATTGACTGCTTTCTCGCGCTCGGATTAGCTTGAGGCTCCGCGGACCGAGCGATCCGGCCGCGGAAACTGGCGCCCGTAGCTCAGCTGGATAGAGCATCGGCCTTCTAAGCCGACGGTCGCAGGTTCGAGTCCTGCCGGGCGCGCTGGGGGGTGCTCAAGGAAAGACTTCGTCCCGGGCCAGATACCAGGTCACAATCGCGTCCGCGCCGTGTACAGCGGCGAAGACCCATTCCGGGCCGACGTACCCGGCCAGCCGGGGCAGCCCCCAGGCCGGAGCCCCCAGGAGATAGGCCGCCCAGATGGCGACGGCCATCGATAGCTCGAGGACGGCGAAGCCCCGATACCCGCGCAGGAAGTTCCCGAGCCCGGGAACCATCAGGGAATAGATCCCGGAGAGCCACGCCCTTCCAAACCGCCTGAGGCAGGTCGGACAGGAGCGGGGCCGCCCCTGGACTCCCCGATGGCAGTAGGGACAGAGCTGTTCGATTCCCGGCGACGCCGGGTCGCCCCGGTTGGTCCTCGCACCCCGGCGCAGTCCCTCGATCAGATCCGGTCGATCGGCTCGACGGATCCCCCGCAGCTCCAGGATCTCGCCGTCAGCCGTCCGAACCTCGATCCTCCCCCATCGGCCCTCCTGGATTCCGCTGATCGCAGAGTAGGGCAGGTGTCGGTGGAGGACGCGAGGCCGACGGGCCGCGTCCAGCTCCAGGAAGATCGCCCGACGGTCGGTGAGGACGACGGCCCTGCGCCATCCCACCGCCCACCGCTCCCAGTAGGAAAACCCCCGCCCCTCGGTCAGGAAGAGGACCGTCTCCGAGGAATCGACGATCTCGCGAATCGTGCCGTCGACCCTCTTGAGCAACCTGAATTGCCTGCGGGACCGACGCCGCTCCCGGGCGTCCCTCTCCCGGAACATGCTGGTGAAGAGATACGGACCGTCCCCGCCGGGGATGGCGAGGAGGTCCTGGAAACGGAGGGCCCGACGCACGACCGGGGAGATGCTCAAGGCGAGCACCTCCGGTAGCAGCTCCAGCAGAGAATCAAGCAGTTGTCCGGGTTCGCGGCCCCGCCGAGCTCGTCGGGGCTCATCGCCAGGGTCTTCCACCCGCCCTCACGTCTTTTCCCCCGCTCGGCCCAGGTGAGCTGGGTCCCACAGGTGAAGTGTCCGTGATCGTGATTCTCTTCGATGCACTGACACCTTCCCTCACAACGGAGGAACGCGAGACGAACGGTGTCTTCCACAAAGTTCACGGTTGGAGCCTCCGGGAGCGGGTGCACCCGAACGGGAAGGGCCGAGCCTTCCTCCGGGACGTGTGCGCCGAGACGAGCAAGACCTGTTCCGATCGGACCCCGGGCGCCGGGCCCCGATCCTGCCGTCGCGGCCTTGTCCCGGATTTCCGGCCCCGTCGCCCGATTCGAAGGAAATGCGTCGGGGCCTGGACACCGCCCGCCCAACGAACGATCCCGCGTCGGCACCCGGAAAAGATTGCCCGCCAGCACGCTCCCGCTTACCGGAAAGTGGCGTAAACCCGCCCTCTTCGCGGTGGCACGCTCGTTGTATCCAGCACGAGATCGAATCGGCGTCGGGCGAACCGAGCGTCGTGTCTCACGAAGGAGGACGGGCAGAGTTTCCGGCCAAGGAGGGAGGATGTGGGGTTCCGAAAGCTACGCGCACGAGGGTCCTCGGGCGCCGCACAGACGTTGGCACGCCCTGGTGG
>JBKHJU010000446.1:0-2551 GCA_046537985.1 Longimicrobiales bacterium | reverse complement strand
CGGGAACGGATGGACGTTGCCGGCCTCGACGAACGGCAGGTTCGCCCACAGGCCGCTGTTCTCCAGCGTGGGCAGGACGTCGGGGGGGAGGGGCTCCAGGTAGAAGAGCCGCGCCTCCTGTCGGGTCGCCAGGGCTTCGATGCCCACGGTCGAGAAGCCCCAGTAGTTCGTCTCACCGGTCCACGCGTTGGGCATCTCCAGCTTCTCGAGAACATCGTCGTACAGGCTCTGCTCACCGAAAACACGGACGTGCCGGGGATCCAGGAAGCGGACGAAGTAGAGCGGCGTCTCCCGGTGGCCCCGCAGCTGTCGTCGGGCTGCCCGGATCGTAGAATCGACCCGGGCGATGAGCGACTCGGCCTCCGTGTCCCGGTCCAGGCGCTCGCCGAGGCGTCGGGTCACTTCCTTCGCCCGCTGGTAGGGCTCGCCCTCCTCCCGGTAGATGGCCAGCGAGAGCGTCGGGGCGATGCGCTCCAGGCGGTCTCGCAGGCCCGCCAGGAAGGGAGTCGTCAGGATCAGGTCGGGCTCGAGCTGCTGGATGAGCTCCAGGTTCGGCTCGAACGTGGAGCCCACATCGACGACGGACGGAGGGAGCTCGGGCTCCACGACCCACTGTTCGTACCCCGCCAGATCGGGGACCCCCACCGGAACGACGCCGAGCGCCAGGATCGTCTCCGTGAGTCCGTAGTCGAGGCTGACGACCCGGATCGGAGGACCCTCGTCGTTCCGCTCAGGGGGGTTGGACGTCGCAGCGTCGCCCGGGGGGGAACATGCCGCCGCCGCGGTCAGCAACAGAAGGAGGATCGGAGTGAAGGAGGTGGTGGTCGAGCGGACCCACCGATCGGGGCCCCTGTCCATGGGGGCCGTCACCGGACGAAGCTGATCGGATACCCTCTGGAGGGATGACGGAGGACGCCCATCTTGACGCCGTAGATGTCTCCGAGCACATCGTCGTCCATCAGCTCCGTCGGTCGGCCCTCCGCCACCAGCTCGCCTCCCTCCAGAGCGACCAGGCGGTCACAGAACCGAGCCGCCACGTTCACGTCGTGCAGGACGACGACGACTCCGAGGCCCTTGTCGTGGCTGAGCGACCGGATCAGACGCATCACCTCGATCTGCTGGGCCACGTCGAGGGCGGATGTGGGCTCGTCCAGCAGCAGGAAATCCGCGTCCTGGGCCACGAGCATGGCGAGCCAGACCCTCTGACGCTCGCCGCCCGACAACGTCTCCACCAACCGGTCCGCGAAACGGACCAGGTCGGTGCGTCGCATGGCCTCGTCGACGTTGGCCTGGTCGACAGCCTCGAACCGGCCGAGGGCGCCGTGCCACGGGTAGCGTCCCAGAGCCACCAGCTCCTCCACCGTCAGGCCCGTGGCCTCCGGGGGTTCCTGAGGCAGATAGGCGACCCGGCGTGCGAACTCCCGGCTGCCCCACGAGGGAAGAGGCTCACCGTCAAACTTCACAGTGCCGGTCGTCGGACGGCTCTGCCGGGCCAGCAGCTTCAGCAGCGTGGTCTTGCCCGCGCCGTTCGGTCCGATCAGGCCGGAGACGCGGCCCCCGGGAAAGGACAGGTCGCTTACCTCGAGGAGGGTGCGATCCTCCACCCTGAAAGACACGTCGTGGACGGCGAAGCCCACCGTTTCCGTGGACGACTCGTCCCCACGCGGCCGGGGAACGAGGGTCCGCTCCCGGGCCGCTCCGGTCGGCCTCGCCGAGGAGTAAGTGGTCAGAGTGGTCCCTCCGGACGACGTCAGGAGTGTCAGCGCCTGCAAGCAATAGCCACGAAAGATGAGAACGATTCTCATCTGGATGGCGGATCGTACGCTGCTACCTACGGGGTGTCAAGAAGGGCCGGGCTCCAGGGCGAGCGTGGCCCGACCGTGGCTCGGATGGGTCGCTTCACGGTCGTCCGAAGTTCGGAGACAGTGAGCCGTCCATCCGAAAGCTCTGCCCGGATGAAGAGGAGGATACCCGGGGTGGGTCCCGGGGAGCGAAGCGACCTCCGAGGATCGGAGACCGCCGACCGCAGGAGCACCCACGACCTGTCCCGCGCAGGGGGACACCCGGAGAGGATGTCAATGGCGGGCTCCGGCTCCTGACTCTCGAAGGGCTATCAGTGCCCGGGCTCGGTTTCGAACCGAGGACCTACGGATTAAAAGTCCCGGCCACAAGCCCCTGATATGCCTCGACTTGTGGTACACCTTCGTAACGAATCCTCCAAACAGGGGGACGGTTCCCGCCCCGATACCCCAGCCTGGGGGATCCACTTGACCCCAGGTTTGATCCCAGCCTTCGGCCAGCCGAGGATTCGGGGAACGCCCGGTAGTCCTGGTGGAAGAGAACTTCGACCTGGAGCTGGAGGCCGAGCTTTCCCGGCTACGTCTCGCAGCTTCCTGGTTTGCCCACGTCGGACTCGGCCGCCCGCTCCTTCAGCGCCTCGGCGTCGTCCTCCAGCAGGAAGCCCTCGCGCTGAAGCTCGTTCACCTGGCGGGTGAACCGGTTGACGTAGTCACCGTGGTTGCGGAAGCGGGGCTCGCCGGCGTCCGAACCC
>JBKHJU010000445.1:0-2553 GCA_046537985.1 Longimicrobiales bacterium | reverse complement strand
GTCCCGGCGGGGAAGCATGCCCGAAAGACGTCCATGGCCGACAGACCCTCGCCCAGATCCCCCTCCACCTGGCTCACCAGGTGCATGACGTGGGAGTACCGCTCCACCACCATGAGCTCGGGCACCTGGACGCTCCCGTACCGGGAGACCCGGCCCACGTCGTTGCGGCCCAGGTCCACCAGCATACGATGCTCGGCAGCCTCCTTCTCGTCGGCCAGGAGCTCCCTGGCCAGGGCCCGGTCCTGTTCGGGAGTTCGTCCGCGCGGCCGGGTACCGGCGATGGGCCGAAGGGTGATGCGCCCGTCCTCCACCCGGACCATGATCTCCGGAGAGCTTCCGACCAGGGACAGGTCGTCGAGCTCCAGGAAGTAGAGGTAGGGGGACGGGTTGAGCGAGCGAAGCGCCCGATAGAGATCCAGGGGCGGGGCGTCCAGCTCCACGCCCAGGCGCTGGCTGAGGACAACCTGGAAGGCGTCGCCGGCCCGGATGTACTCCTTGATCCGTCGGACCCCGTCCTCGTACTCCTCCCGGGACATGGAGCTGACGAAGTCGGGATCCCCGGACGGCTCCTCCTCCAGCTCGAGGGGCTCGGGCGCCGGG
Organism: Longimicrobiales bacterium; assembly: GCA_046537985.1. Taxonomy (GTDB): domain Bacteria; phylum Gemmatimonadota; class Gemmatimonadetes; order Longimicrobiales; family Gaopeijiaceae; genus JBKHJU01. Next base: position 1,953 of record JBKHJU010000445.1, on the reverse strand, counting down.
GACTCGGCCAGGGTCCGGATGATCTCGTCGATGCGCTCGCCGGCCCCATCGTACAGGCTTCGAAGGTCCGCCTCGGACGCTTCCTTCTCCAGGGGAACCGAAGCGATCACCTTGGCCCTGCCCAGGAGGTTGTCGATGGCCACGATGATGTCGCTGAAGACGAAGATTCCGTCGGGAAGCCCCAGGTCGTCCTCGGGCTCGTCGGGCAGGTCCTCGATCTGGCGCGCCACGTCGTACCCGAAGTACCCTACGGCGCCCCCCCAGAAGCGGGGGAGCTCGGGATCGGGAACCGGCGTGCGGCTCCGGAGACGACGGTCCAGGTCCGCCAGGGGGTCGTCCGTTTCGATGGCCGACCACCCCTCCTCGGGCGTCCACGACTCGGCCCTCGTCCCCCGCATGCGCCAGGCCGCGGCGGGCCGGCTTCCCAGGAAGGTGTAACGGGCCCATTGCTCTCCTCCCACCACCGACTCCAGGAGGAAGCCGAAGGGGGGCTCGGCGAGCTTGGCATAGGCCGTAACGGCGGTGTCCACGTCGAAGAGGATTTCCCTCCAGACGGGTACGATTCCACCGTCCCGGGCCCGCTCCCGAAAGACGTCGAAGGTCGGTCGAAGATCCATTGAGGGAGAGAATGTCCCGGAGCACCGAGGCCACGTCAACTACGATCCTCGCCGTCGACACCGGGGGGACTTTCACCGATCTCCTCCTCTGGACCCCGGAGGGGCTGCGGCGGATGAAGATCCCCTCCACGCCCGACGATCCCGCCGAAGCGGTTCTCGGAGGAGTCGTCGAGATCTCCGGCCACGAGCCCCCGGACTCCATCCTCCACGGCTCGACGGTGGGCACCAACGCCCTCCTGGAGCGGAAGGGAGCCCGGATCGCCTTCGTCACGAACCGGGGCTTCGAGGACATCATCGAGATCGGCCGCCAGAACCGCCCCCAGCTCTATGCCCTGGTGGGACATCGGCCGCCCCCCCTGGTGGACCGGGAGGACCGGATCGGGATCGCCGGTCGGCTGGGTCCCGACGGAGAGGAGATCGAGCCCCTGGACGACGAGGAGCTGGATGCACTTTCCGGACGCCTGGGGGAGGTGGACGCGGTCGCGGTGGCCCTGCTTCACTCCTACGCCGATCCCGGACACGAGGAACGGGTGGCCGACGCCCTGTCGAAGGTCGACGCACCGATCTCCGTGTCGGCCCGACTGCTGCCCGAATACCGGGAGTACGAGCGGGCCTCCACCACCGTGGTGAACGCATACATCACCCCCGTCATGTCCCGTTACCTGAGACGCCTCGATCGGGAGACGCCGGGATCGCGGGTGCGGATCATGGGCTCCAACGGAGGCGCCCTCCCGGTGGAGCGGGCGTGGGACGAGGCCGTGCACACGGTTCTTTCCGGTCCCGCCGGGGGCGTCGTCGGTGCCCGGTCCTGGGCCGGGCGGAGCGGATATCCCGACATCGTCACCCTGGACATGGGAGGAACCTCCGCCGACGTGTCGGTCTGCCCGGCGGGGGACCTGCTCCACACCACGGAGTTCGAGATCGCCGGCCACCCGGTTGCCGTTCCGGTCATCGACATCCACACGGTGGGCGCCGGGGGCGGCTCCCTGGCCCGGGTCGACCCCGGAGGAGCTTTGAAGGTCGGTCCCGAGAGCGCCGGCGCCGACCCGGGACCCGTCTGCTACGGACGGGGTGGGCAGGGGGTGACCGTGACCGACGCCCAGGTGTGGCTGGGACGCCTCCCACCGGACGCCTTCCTGGGGGGGGAGGTCGAGTTGGACCGGGAGGCGATCGAAGCGCCCTTGCACCGGCTGGCCGAGAAGCTGGGCCGAAGCCCGGAAGCAGCGGCGGAAGGAATCCTGGATGTGGCGAACTCGGCCATGGAGCGGGCGCTGCGGGTGATCTCCGTGGAGCGGGGATACGACCCCGGCGACTTCGCACTGGTGGCCTTCGGGGG
>JBKHJU010000444.1:0-2564 GCA_046537985.1 Longimicrobiales bacterium | reverse complement strand
CCAGGTGCTCCTTGGGGGTGACGTAGCAGAGCATGGCGGTGCCGTACCAGCCGATCTGGGCGGCGCCGATGGCGCTGGTGATGTGGTCGTAGCCGGGAGCGACGTCGGTGGTGAGGGGCCCGAGGGTGTAGAAGGGGGCCTCGTCGCACCACTCGAGCTGCTTCTCCATGTTCTCCTGGATCCTATGCATGGGCACGTGGCCGGGGCCCTCGATCATCACCTGCACGTCGTGCTCCCACGCGATCTTCGTGAGCTTGCCCTGGGTCTTCAGCTCGGCGAACTGGGCCTCGTCGTTGGCGTCGGCGATGGATCCCGGTCGCAGGCCGTCTCCCAGGGAGAAGGAGACGTCGTAGGCCGCCATGATCTCGCAGATCTCCCGGAACTTCGTGTAGAGGAAGTTCTCCTGGTGATGGGCCAGGCACCACTTGGCCATGATGGATCCGCCCCGGCTGACGATGCCCGTGACCCGATCCGCGGTCAGGGGGATGTAGCGCAGGAGCACTCCGGCGTGGACGGTGAAGTAGTCCACACCCTGCTCGGCCTGCTCGATCAGGGTGTCCCGGTAGATCTCCCAGGTGAGCTCTTCGGGCACGCCCCCCACCTTCTCCAGGGCCTGGTAGACGGGCACCGTGCCGATGGGCACCGGCGAGTTCCGGATGATCCACTGGCGGGTCTCGTGGATGTTGTCCCCGGTGGAGAGGTCCATGACCGTGTCGGCGCCCCAGAGGGTGGCCCACCGGAGCTTCTCCACCTCCTCCTCGATGGTGGAGGTCACCGCCGAGTTCCCGATGTTGGCGTTGATCTTCACCTTGAAGCTCCTCCCGATGATCATGGGCTCGATCTCGGGGTGGTTCACGTTGGCCGGGATGATGGCCCGTCCCCGGGCCACCTCGGAGCGGACGAACTCGGGCTCCATCCCCTCGCGCAGGGCGATGAACTCCATCTCCGGGGTGATCTCTCCCTTCCGGGCGTAGTGGAGCTGGGTCACCGGCCGCCCGCTTTTCGAGCGGCGGATGGGACGGAGGAGGGATTCGGGCATCTCCGGCGCGCCGTTTCGGCCATTTCGCCCCGGGGCTCCGCTCCTTCGCCCGTCGCTGCCCCGGGGGCCGTTGGACGACGTGCCCCCGTTTCCTGCACCCTGAACCGAGACCTTCGCCAATCGCGCCACGTCCTCGACCTCGGTGTCGGCCCGAGCCTCGATCCACTCCTCCCGGAGGGGAGGGAGCCCCTGCCGAACCTGCACGTCCCGGGGGCCGCTGGTGTCGTAGATGCGGACCGGGGGCTCTCCGTCGGAGAGGGTGACCTCTCGCATGGGCACGCGCACCCCGAGCCGGCCTTCGACGTAGACCTTCCGGGAGTTGGGAAAGGCGTCACCGTAGTCGCCGACGATCTCGCCGTCCGGGGGAGCGGCGCCGTGGGTCTCGGAACTCGGAGAGGGTGCGTCTGTCATGGTGCGGGGCCTCGCGGTGCTGTGAGGGGTGGGAGGACGAAAAAACCCTCCCCCGGGAAGGGAGGGTGGTCGGAAGACCGGGCGTCCGTCAGCCCTCGAGGCCCGACCGCGCTCCCTACGCCGGCATGATCCGGTTCAGGTTCCAAGGGACTGTCTCAATCCCGCTCGCTTCGAGCGGAATACCCCCGGCGGTTCTGGAAGAGTGGGGTCCACCCTTCGAGCCCAAGGGTACCTGGATGGGGGAGGGGGGTCAACCAGAAGGGGGAGAGAAGCTCCTGGCCCGGCGCCCGAGCGTCGGACCTATTCCTCGTCTTTCTCGGGCTTCGGCGGCTCCATGACGATCCGGGACGTCTCCTTGGCCACCGAGAGGACGACATTGGTGGTGGTCCAGCTCACCCCGGGCCAGGATTGGATTCGGGCGAGGAGCTCTTCCAGCGTCGAGGTGTTGGTGGTGCGGGTCTTCAGGATGTGGGAACCGGAGCCGGTGATGGCGTGACACTCCAGGACCTCGGGCGCGTCCGTGGCCTTCTCCACGAACTCGGAAAAGTACTCCGAGCCGTCGATTCCCACCGAGACGAAGGCGGTCACGTCCCGTCCCACCTTCTTGGGGTCGAGCACCGCCGTGAAGCCTCGAATCACCCCCCGGTCCACGAGCTTGCGGACCCGCTCCCCCGTCGCGGGCGACGAGAGCCCCACCGCGTCCGCCAGGTCCTGCTGGGACATTCGCGCGTCCTCCTGGAGGAGATTCAGGATCTTCACGTCGATCTCGTCCAGCCTGGAATCGCGCATTCCCACCCCGTTCATCGAGGAGTCGGTGGCTCCCGGAAGAGCCTCGAGACGAAGTCTCGGGACGTGGAGCTCCGCGAGGGAGTACAAGCTTCGCCCTGTCCCCGGGGGAAGCAAGGGTGGCCGGACGGTGGCGACCGGCCCGTCACGCGGCGAGTGGCCGTCGACAGCCCGTGCCGGCTTCTATCCGGATGCGAGCAGCGGCTGCAGGGCCTCCCACACGTTTTCCGCGATGATTCGATGTCCCTCCTCGGTGGGATGGATCCGGTCGGCCTGGTTCAGCTCCGGGACTCCGGCCACGCCGTCGAGGAGGAAGGGAATCAGGATG
>JBKHJU010000443.1:0-2566 GCA_046537985.1 Longimicrobiales bacterium | reverse complement strand
GATGAATTCGTCGTGCGGAATTCGCTCGCTGAAGAATTCGGGAGTCCCGGGTGCGGAGCCATGCCGGAACGGGACGGATTCTCCGGAACCCCGTCCCCAATCGCCCGTTCAGCGACCCGTCACGACCTCAGCCACACGGAGGAAGACGACAACCATGCCTCAGGACGACTGTCTGTTCTGCAACATCGTCGAAGGATCCATGGACGCCGACGTGGTCCACGAGGACGAAGAGGTGCTGGCGTTCCGGGACATCAACCCGCAGGCGCCGACCCATATCCTCGTCATCCCCCGCAAGCACGTCGCCTCGGTGAACGAGCTCGAGGACGGCGACGCGGCGCTGGTGGGATCGCTCCATGTGGCGGCCCGGGATCTGGCCCGGGAAGAGGGGATCGCAGACGATGGATACCGGTTGGTCATGAACGCCGGAAAGGGGGCCGGCCAGTCGGTCTTCCACATTCACCTGCATCTCCTGGGCGGGCGCTCGTTCCGTTGGCCGCCGGGCTGAGGGGCGCCGTTCTCGGCATCCGGGTCCGTCGCGCTCCCGACCGGAATGGGCCTGCATCCTCCCGGACCCGCCGAGGCCTTCCCGTGCGCGGAAGATCGCGTTGACCCCGATTCGGCCATCGGGTAGCTTCTCTCGGCTACCCCTGGGGAACGCTTCCAGGCCGTTCTCGACGGAAACTCCATTCGCCTCACGGGAAGGAATTCCAGTTGGCCGACACCCTGAAGAAAGAGATGCAGGAAGACCTGAACGAGGCCCGTCGGGCCGGAGATCGCTTCGCCCGGGACGTCCTTTCCACCACCCTGTCCGAGGTCCGGAATCGGGAGATCGAGATGGGGGACGAGGCGGACGACGACGAGGTCCGGAATGTCATCTCGAAAGCGGTCAAGCAGCGGGAAGAGGCGGCCCGCCAGATGCGGGACGGGGGCCGCCCGGAGCTGGCCGACAAGGAGATGAGGGAGGCCGAGCTCCTGTCGGATTATCTCCCGCCGCCCCTCGACGAGGAGGAGGTCCGCTCCATGGTGCGGGAGATCATCGAGGGCGGGGCCGACCAGCTCGGATCCGTCATGGGACGGCTCATGCCGAAGATCCGGGGTCGCTTCGAAGGGCAGGAGGCGAACCGGATCGTGAGGGAGGAGCTGGAGCGGGCTTGACGTACGGCAGGATCGATCCCGGCAGCGGCGTCGGGTCGTTCGCGCGAGCGTCCGGGCCGAGGAGCACCTAGCGCATGAACGCCCACGCTCTGGAAGTCCTGGAGTTCCACCGGGTTCTGGAGCGGGTGGCGAGCCGGGCCTCGAGCGAGCAGGGGCGGGAGCGGATCCGGCGGCTTCGGCCGTCTCCGGACCTGGTCTTCCTCCGGGAGGAGTTCGCCCGGATCGGCGAGACCGTCTTCCTCCAGACCGCTCGGGCCGGCTGGGCTCCCCCCACGGTTCCCGACGCCCGGGCCGGCCTCCGCAAGCTCGAGATCGCCGGCGCCGTCCTGGAGCCGGTCGAGCTCTATTCCCTCGGGGCCGTCCTGCGCTCGGGCCGACTCCTGGCCGAGTCCCTCCTGGAAGATCCCGAGGAGATTCCCGGCCTGGCCCGGCTCGCGCGACGCCTCCTGCGGGATGCCGATCTCGAGAAGGAGGTCGAGAGAACGGTTCAGAAGGACGGGCACGTCCTCGATTCGGCGAGTCGGGAGCTCCGGCGCATCCGTTCATCCCTCCGGGACGCCCGAGGCCGTATCGTCCGAGAGCTGGAGGGGTACCTGTCCGGTCTCCCGGATCGGATACGGGTGTCGGACGCGTCGGTCACCCTCCGGGAGGGCCGCTACGTGATTCCCGTGCGCCGGGAGGGACGGAGCGAGGTGGGGGGCATCGTCCACGGGGAGTCGGCCAGCGGCGCGACCCTCTTCGTCGAGCCCCAGCGGGCGGTGGAGCTCATGAACACCGTCAAGGAGCTCGAGAGCCACGAGTCCCAGGAGATCCAGCGGATCCTGAGGTCGTTCTCCGAGCGCCTCCGTCCCCGGCGGGAGGAGCTGGCCCGCTCGCAGGACGTGGTCGTCGAGTTCGACACGCTCTGGGCCAGGGCCCGGACGGCCCGGGAGTGGAAGGCCTCGACCCCGGATCTCCGGGAGGATGCGGCCGAGGGGCTGGTGATCGTCGAGGGGCGCCATCCACTCCTCCTCGAGGGTGACGACGATGTCGTCCCCTTCGATCTCCGTCTCGAGCCCGACGAGCCCGCCATGGTGGTCTCGGGGCCCAACACCGGAGGAAAGACCGTCTTCCTGAAGGCCCTGGGGCTCTGCGTGACCCTGACCCAGTGCGGTGTCGTGCCTCCGGTGAAGTCCGGGACCCGGCTCCCCGTCTTCCGGGACGTCTTCGCCGACATCGGCGACGAGCAGTCCATCGCCGAGAGCCTCTCCACCTTCTCGGCCCACCTGGAGAACCTCAAGACCATCCTGGCCGAGGCCGACCGCCGTTCCCTGGTCCTGGTGGACGAGATGGGGACGGGGACCGACCCCGCCGAGGGTGCCGCCCTGGCCCGATCCATCCTGGAGGAGCTGGTGGATCGGGAGGCCCGCAC
>JBKHJU010000442.1:0-2576 GCA_046537985.1 Longimicrobiales bacterium | reverse complement strand
ATCCTCGCGGAGGAAGAAGAGCGAGAGGCCGCAGAGCAGAAGGTGGCCAGCCCGAGCACGGCTCGGCCGGACATTCGAACGAATCACTCGAGCAAGGACGGAAGCGTGTCCAACGACCGCCATCTTCGCTGCAGCTTCTGCGGCAAGTCCAAGGACAGCGTCAAGAAGTTCATCTCCGGGCCCTCGGTCTACATCTGCAACGAGTGCATCTCGCTCTGTAACGAGATCCTCGCGGAGGAAGAAGAGCGAGAGGCCGCAGAGCAGAAGGTGGCCAGCCCGACTCCGGGCGAGATCAAGGAGATCCTGGACCAGTACGTCATCGGCCAGGAAGACGCCAAGCGGACGCTGTCGGTCGCCGTCTACAACCACTACAAGAGGGTCAACAACCGGGGCATCCTCGACGAGGTGGAGATCGACAAGGCGAACATCCTTCTCATCGGGCCCACCGGAGTCGGAAAGACCCTCCTCGCCCAGACGCTCGCCAAGATCCTCGACGTCCCCTTCACCATCGCCGACGCCACCACCCTGACCGAGGCCGGGTACGTGGGAGAGGACGTGGAGAACATCCTGGTCCGACTCCTCCAGTCCGCCGACTTCAACGTGGCCGAGGCCGAACGGGGGATCGTCTATATCGACGAGCTGGACAAGGTATCGAGGAAGTCCGAGAACCCCTCCATCACCCGGGACGTCTCGGGTGAGGGGGTCCAGCAGGCTCTCCTGAAGATCCTGGAGGGAACCGTGGCCAGCGTGCCACCGCAGGGTGGTCGCAAGCACCCCCAGCAGGAGTACATCCAGGTCGACACCCGCAACATCCTCTTCATCTGCGGCGGAGCGTTCGACGGCCTCGAGAAGATCGTCGAGTCCCGTCTCGGTCGGCGCCGGATCGGATTCGACCACGAGGAGGGGGAGAGCTCCCGCGAGAACCTGCTCCGACACGTGGAGCCCGAGGACCTCCAGCGCTTCGGGCTCATCCCCGAGCTCGTGGGTCGCCTTCCGGTCTCGGTCCATCTGGACGAGCTGGACGAGCAGGCCCTGGTCCGGATCCTCCAGGAGCCCAGGAACGCCCTGGTCAAGCAGTATCAGAAGATGTTCGAGCTGGAGGGCATCGGCCTCACCTTCGATCCCGCCGCTCTCCAGGCCATCGCAGAGAAGACCCTCACCCGGGGCACCGGAGCCCGGGGGCTCCGGTCGGTCATCGAAAACATCATGCGCGACGTAATGTTCGACATCCCCTCCCGGGAAGATGTCCGGGAAGTCGTGGTCACCCCCGAGTGCGTCGAGCAGGGCACCACCCCTCTCCTGGTCCTTCATCCGGAAGCCCATAAGAAGGAGGCGTGACTTCCTCGGCGGATCGCCCCATCATGGGGACGGCGCCCGGACCGTGACCGGGGCTGCTCCCCGAACCGTCGATCGATAGCGATCCGCGAGGTGGAATGGCGAAGCTGATCCGGACCGACGAGACAGTCCCGGTTCCCGCCGAGCTCCCGGTCATCGCCCTCCGGGACCTGGTGTTCTTCCCCTACATGGTGCTGCCCCTCCTCATCGGACGGCCCCGCTCGAACCGGGCCCTCGATGCCGCTCGGGACACGGACGACCTGCTCTTGCTGCTGCCCCAGCGGGATCCCGAGATCGACGACCCCACCTCCGACGACCTGTACCGAGTGGGGACGGTCATCCGCATCATCCAGGCCTCCCAGCTCCCCGATGGAACCAACCGGGTGGTGATGGAGGGGCTCGGACGAGCCGAGGCAGAGACCTTCCTGCCGGCCGGGGGCCCCCGGTCGGCTGGGCCGTCCCCCTCGGCTGCACCGTCCCCTTCGACTGTGCCGTCCGCATCGGACGGACTCGTCGGGCCCGACGCCGACGAGCCTTTCCGGGCCCGAATCCGACTTCTCGTGGATCGGGAAGCCGAGGAGCGTGGCGTGCCCCGGGATCCGGAGATGGAAGCCCAGATCCGGCGGGTCCGTCGCCAGTACGAAGAATACGCCCACCTCCACGAACGGATGTCGGGCGGGCTCTCCGACACCCTCGGCGACGTCGAAGACGCCGTCCGCATGGCCCACCTGATCTCGGGCCACGTGCTGGCCCCGGTGGAGGAAAAGCAGGCGCTCCTCGAATGTCGAATCCTGGCCGAGCACCTGGACGGGCTCGACGAGCTCCTGGCCCGGGAGCTGGAGATCCTCCGGATCGAAGAGAAGCTGGACGCCGAGATCCAGCACCAGATGGAGACGGGCCGGAGAACCCACTACCTGCAGGAGCAGCTCAAGGCCATCCGGAAGGAGCTCGACACCCGCTCCGACGAGTGGTCCGAGCTGGACCAGACCCTCCAGGAAGCCGACCTCCCCCCCGAGGTCCGGGCCCGGGCGGACCGGGAGCTCGAGCGCCTGGAGCGGCTCAACCCGGTGGCTCCCGAAGCTGCGGTCATCCGCACCTATCTCGACTGGATCGCCTCCCTCCCCTGGTCCCGCAGGAGCGACGACAACCTCTCGGTGGAGAACGCGGCCCGGATCCTGGACGAGGAGCACCACGGGCTGGAAGAGGTGAAGGAGCGGATCCTGGATCACATCGCCGTGCTC
>JBKHJU010000017.1:0-11587 GCA_046537985.1 Longimicrobiales bacterium | reverse complement strand
CACCAGCACCGTGACCACGGGGCCCTTCCCCACGTCGAGCTGGGCCTCCACCACGCCGCCCGGCGAATTCGGATCGCGAACATCCATTACACAGCCCGTCCTCGAAAGGAGTCTCATCTCCTGTGGGCAGCTGCCTCCGGCCCACATGAGCAAAGCTCCCACGGCACAAGAGTACCGTGGGAGCTTCGAAACTTCCAATCCCCGCTCAAGCCGGGCTCGGCCCGGACCGGGGTCCGATCCCGCGACCGGCCTCAGCCGCTCCTGCGAACCCCTGGAGGCGGGGCCTTGCGGATCTTGTTCGCCTTGATGCAGGAGGTGCACACCTTCACCCGGCGGACCGACCCTTCCTCGTCCAGGATCCGGACCTTCTGGAGGTTCGGAAGCCAGCGACGCTTCGTGCGATTGTTGGCGTGGGACACGTTGTTCCCGGTCCCGGGCCCCTTTCCGCAGACATGACAAACTCGAGCCATCGTATCAGTCGATCCGTTGAGCGTTCCAGATGAGCGTACCAACAATCGATCGGTGAATTCGCGTTCGCAGCGGCTCAGTTGCCGTCGCCGCCGTCGCCGCCATCGCCGCCATCGCCACCGTCGCCGCCGTCCCCACCGTCGCCACCGGCATCACCGTCTCCGTCCTCCTCATCTCCTCCATCATCATCCGAGGCTCGCTCGATCTCGCTGGCCGCGAGGAAGTATTCGGCAAAGGAGGCCACGGCCCGGTCCCCTTCACCGGCGATTATGCCCTCCTCCTCCCAGACATCCAGAATCGAGTCGGACATGGCACGCAGCATCCCGCGGGCGTGCACGGGATCCTCCTCCGACAGCTCCGGCGCCTCGTCCCACGCGGCCGAATCCGGCATGACGAGGAAAGGATTATCCGACGGTCCGATCCAGACTCCACGCTCCCCGAGGAAGCTGTTGACCGTCTCGTTTCGAATCGCCATCTCGAGGTCCACGTACCCGGAGGGCTCCTCCCGGATGGACTCGACGGAGACGACCGGCACGTTCAGATCCGGCCCCTCTTCCTCTTCCTCAGCCACCGGAACCTCCCTCTCCGTCGGCTCCGCGGTGATCTGTAACCAATAGATCAGGCCACCCATCGCAACGAACGCGACGATTGCGAGGATGACGGCGACATTCGCAGCACCCGTGCGAGATCCGGTCTGGGCCATGTTGGGGTCTTCCCTTCAAGGTGGTCAGTTCTGGAGTCCCGAGGACCGGCGTCCCGCTGGCCGCGAATCGCGGTCCTCGACGCCGTGTGCGGACACGGCGCGATCCTATCCTAAGCTTCCGGGGACCGCTCCACCAACTCGATGAGGGCCATCTCCGCCGAGTCGCTCCGGCGAGAGCCCAGCTTGAGGATGCGGGTGTAGCCACCCGGACGGTCCGCGAAGCGCGGCCCGATGTCGTCGAACAGCTTTCCCAGGATCTCCCGGTCGGCGATCTTCCGGGCCACCCGACGACGGGCGTGGACGGTATCGTCCTTGGCCTGGGTGATGATCCTCTCGGCGAAGGGACGAAGCTCCTTCGCCTTCGCCTGGGTGGTCTCGATCCGCTCGTGGCGGAAGAGGCTCGTGGCCATGTTCCGGAGCGTCGCCTTCCGGTGGCTCCGCGTCCGGGAGAGCTGGCGGCCCTTCTTGCGATGCCTCATCAGTCCGACGCTTCCACCGGCTCTTTGGCCTCCTCCACCTCTTCCACGAAGTAGAGCTGGCCGTCGTCACCCTCTTCGAGCTCCATGCCGAAGCGCAGTCCCTGCTCCTCGAGGAAGTCGGAGATCTCCTTCAGGGACTTCTTCCCGAAGTTCTCGATCTCCAGCATCTCGTCCTCGGTCTTCCGAACCAGATCGCCGAGGGTTCGGATGTTCTCCTTCTGGAGGGAGTTCCGCGAGCGGACGCTCAGCTCCGCCAGATCCTCGATGGGCCGGCTGAAGACCTCCTGCAGCCGCTCGGGCACCGGGACCGCGCCCGGAGGCGCCTTCGTCGGAATGCCGCCGGATCCGAAGTAGAGGAGGTACTCGAAGTGCTTCTGGAGGAGCTCCGCGGCGTAGCCCACGGCGTCCTCCGGATCCACCGAGCCGTCGGTCTCCACCGAGAGGGTCAGCCGGTCGAAGTCGGTGCGCTCCCCGACCCGGGTCTCCTCGACCCGGAAGTTGGCCCGACGTACCGGATTGTAGATCGCGTCGATCTTCACCAGATCCACCGGAGCCCCGCGAGGCGTCGGATGATCGTCCGAGAGGACGAAGCCTCGGCCCTTGTTCACGTACAGCTCCAGGGTCAGGTCCCTGTCCTCCTGGAGGGTCAGGATGTGGTGGTCCGGATCCAGGATCGTCACGGAGCCGGGGGTCCCGAAGTCACCGGCGGTGAGCTCTCCCGCCTTGCCGAGACGAGCCTCGAGGGTCGCCTCCTCCACGTCCTCGTCCAGCTCGAGGATCAGCGCCTTGAGATTCTGGATGATCTGGTGGACGTCCTCGACGACCCCCTGGATGGTCTGGTGCTCGTGCACCACCCCGTCCACCCGGAAGGCCCAGACGGCGGAGCCGCGGAGCGAGGAGAGGAGGACCCTCCGCACCGAGTTTCCGAGCGTCTGACCGAAGCCCCGCTCGAGAGGCCCGATGACGAACTCTCCGGTCCGACCGTCCTCCGACGTCTTCGTGCGCTCCACCGTCTCGGGGAGCACCAGTCCTGTAAGATCCAGATCCACGCCTTACATCCTCCTTCGGACAGAGCGCCCAGGCGAAGAGTTCCAGCCCGAGCGCTCGCTGTCCGCGATTGTCTTACTTCGAGTACAGCTCGACGATGAGATGCTCTTCCACCTGCATGGGGATCTCCTCCCTCTCCGGCTCCCGGACCAGGCGGCCCACGCGGGCCTTCTCGTCCAGGGCCAGCCACTCGGGCAGGTCGGGCCGGGTGCGGGACTCCAGGGACTCCTGGATCACCGCCATCCCCTTCGAGGTGTTCTTGACGGCCACCTCGTCTCCCGCCTTGACCCGATAGCTCGGGATGTCCGTCACTCGCCCGTTGACCTCCACGTGCCGATGGCGCACCAGCTGGCGGGCCTCGGCACGGCTCCGGGCGAAGCCCATGCGGAAGCAGATATTGTCCAGACGGGTCTCGAGCTCGACCAGGAGGTTCTCACCCGTCACGCCCTCCCTCCGGGCGGCCTCGTGGAAGACTCCCCGGAACTGACGCTCCTGGAGACCGTAGATCCGCTTCACCTTCTGCTTTTCGCGGAGCTGAACGGCGTAGTCCGACTGGCGACGGCGACGCGCCTGGGCCGGGCCGTGCTGGCCCGGGGGATAGCTGCGCCGGTCGACCGGACACTTCTCCGTGTAGCACTTGGTGCCCTTCAGAAAGAGCTTCTGCCCTTCCCTCCGGCAGAGCTTGCAAACGGGTCCCGTATATCGTCCCATCTTAGACCTGTGTCCGTCCTTTTCTGATCAAGCCGCTCAAACCCGGCGCTTCTTCGGCGGCCGGCAGCCGTTGTGGGGCAACGGCGTAACGTCCTTGATGGACTGCACCTCGAGACCGGCGGACGAAAGGGCCTGGATGGCCGACTCCCGACCCGATCCCGGTCCCTGCACGCGAACGTGGACGCGCTTCACGCCCATGGCCGCGGCCTCCCGACCCGCCTGCTCGGCGGCCACGGTGGCGGCGAAGGGGGTGGACTTCTTCGAGCCCTTGAACCCCGCCTTGCCCGCGCTGGACCACGCGACGGCATCGCCCTTCGAGTCCGTGATGGTCACGAGGGTGTTGTTGAACGTCGCCTTGATGTGGGCCACGCCGTCGGCTTCGACGACCTTCTTGCCCTTCCTCTTCGTGCCGCCCGTCTTTCCTTTCGCCACGCTCGTAGTCCTCCGGGTTCGCTTCTGGCTGGATGTCGTGCCGAGGGCATCGGCTCCTCGGATACCCGCTGGAGACCGCCTCCCCGCCTACTTTCTCGGCGGCGCCTTCTTGCCGGCCACCGCCCGCCGCGGCCCCTTGTGGGTCCGGGCGTTCGTGCGGGTCCTCTGCCCGCGAACCGGGAGCTTCTTCCGGTGGCGGATTCCCCGGTAGCAGCCGATGTCCATGAGACGCTTGATGTTCATGGAGCGCTCGGTGCGGAGGGCACCCTCCACCTTGTACTCGTTCTCGATCTCGCGGCGAAGACGATTGATCTCCTCGTCGGTCAGCTCGTCGGTTCGACGATCCGGGTCCACCCCGGTGGCCTCGAGGATGTCCTGAGCCCGGCTCCGCCCGATCCCGAAGATGTAGGTCAAGCCGATCTCGATGCGCTTGTTCCGCGGAAGATCGACGCCTGCGATTCTCGCCATGTCTTATTCTGTCCCTGGCCCCGTATGCGCCGGTCAGCCCTGGCGCTGCTTGTGCTTCGGATTCCTGCTGCAGATGATGCGGACCACCCCCTTGCGACGCACCACCTTGCAGTGCTCGCAAATGGGCTTCACGCTGCTTCGAACCTTCATGGTGCACACCTCCTGCGTTCGTGGCAGAGCTTTTTAGTATAAACCCGCTGGCCAACGGCCTCAAGGCCCTGAGCGGACCGCAAAGGGGAGCGTCGCATCCCGTCGAGGGAGGGCGCTTCGCTCGACTCCGCGGGACACGTTTCGGAAACAATCGCGACCGTCTCCGCCCGTGTGGACCTGTCGGGCCCTGTCCGTGTCACCCCCAGGACGCCCGGCCGTGCCGGGCGCGCTGGAGTCCCACCGACCCCCACCCACGACAGCTCAGGCCGCGGACTCCACCGCGTCCGGCTGGCCCGTGAGGATCCTGGGACCCTCGCGGGTGATGGCGACCGTGTGCTCGAAGTGGGCCGTCCGGCTCCCGTCGGCGCTCACCACGGTCCAGCGGTCGTCCAGGGTCCGGATCTGGTCCGAGCCGGCGCTCAGCATGGGCTCGATGGCCAAGACCAGCCCCTCCCGGAGCTCGGCGCCCCGGCCGGCGACCCCGTAGTTGGGCACCTGCGGATCCTCGTGGACGTCCCGGCCCACGCCGTGGCCGACCAGATCCCGGATGATCTTGAAGGGAGTTCCCTTCACCGTCTCCATGACGGCGGCCCCGATGTCTCCGACGTTCCCGCCGGTCCGGGTCGCGGCCACCGCGTTGTCCAGGGACGCCTCGGTCACGCGGAGGAGCTCGGCGGTCTCGCCGTCGATCTCCCCCACGGCGAAGGTCCAGGCCGAATCGGAGCACCATTCGTCCAGGCGCACGCCCACGTCCACGGAGACGATATCTCCTTCCACCAGGACCCGGTCCTCGCTGGGAATCCCGTGAACGACTTCCTCGTTCACCGAGACGCACACGCTTCCGGGAAACCCGTAGAGCCCCTTGAAGGCCGAAGTCGCGCCCTCGTGGGATCGGATGAAGGCGTCGGCGAAGGCGTCGACGGCCGCGGTGGTCATTCCGGGAACGATGCGCTCCGACAGCTCGTCGTGAAGCGCACCGATGATACGGCCGCCCCGGGCGATGGCCTCGATCTCCCGTTTGCTCTTCAGGTGGATCACGAAACCGGCTTTCCCCGGGCGGCGGCCCGCACGTCCGTCTGGATCGCTTCCACGGGGCGGTCGGCGTCGATGCGCTCGACGGCCGCGGCGGCGTCCTCGTAGTAGCGCACCAGGGGCTCGGTCTCCTCCCGGTAGACCTCCAGGCGGTGCCGAACCGTCTCGGGCCGATCGTCGGAGCGTCGGGTCAGCCCCTCGTGGCCGCAGCGGTCGCAGGCGTCCTCGGTCTTCGGCGGTTGGAGGTACACGTTGTAGACCGCCCCGCATTCGGGGCAGCTCCGCCGCCCGGTCAGGCGCTTTTCCAGCACGTCGTCGGGAGCCTCCAGGAGAATCACCACCTCCACGGCCCGCTCGTGGCCCTCCAGGACGTCCTCCAGGGCTTCGGCCTGGGAGACGTTCCGGGGAAAGCCGTCGAAGACGACGCCGGTGCCCTCGTCGATGTCGCCGAGCCGCTGCTCCACCAGGGCCACCACCAGCTCGTCGGGCACCAGCTCGCCGGCGTCCATGTACTCCTTCGCCTTCTCGCCCAGCTCCGTCCCGGAGCGGCGAGCCGCCCGCAGGAGATCGCCGGTGACGATCCGCTCCCACTTCAGGGCGTCCTCGAGGAGCGCACCCTGGGTTCCCTTTCCCACTCCCGGAGGACCGAGGAGAATCACGACCGGCACGGCTACATGTACCGCTGTTTACCGCGGGTCTTCACCCGGCCCTTCTTCATGAAGCCGTCGTACTGGCGCAGCAGGAGGTGCTGCTGGGCCTTCTGTACGGTGTCGAGGCCGACACCCACGACGATGAGCAGCCCCGTGCCTCCGAAGAAGAAGGTCTGGATGTTGAAGATGTCGAAGATCCAGAATGGGACGAGGGCGATGAGGGCCAGGTAGATGGCGCCCGGCAGCGTCACCCGGGTCAGGATCCGGTCGATGTACTCGGCGGTCCGGGTCCCGGGCTTCACTCCGGGGATGAACGCCCCCTGCTTCTTGAGGTTCTCCGCCAGGTCGACCGGGTTGAAGATGATGGCGGTGTAGAAGTAGGTGAAGAAGACCGTGAGCAGGCCGTAGGTGATGTAGTAGGGCCAGGTCTGCGGCTGGAACATGTTGGCGATCGTCTGCATGATCGGCGTGTCGACGAAGGCCGCCGCCGTCCCGGGCACGATGATGAAGGACTGGGCGAAGATGATGGGCATGACGCCCGCCGAGTTCACCCGGAGGGGGATGAAGCTCTTCTGACCCTCACGGATCCTTCCCCGCCCCACCACTTTTCGTGGGATCTGGACCGGAAGCTTTCGGGCCCCCATGGTCATGGCCACGACCCCGGCCGTGATCCCGACGACAACCGCCAGGAGGGCGATCCCCGCCACCACGCTCAGCTCGCCCACCGTGAACGCCTCCCACGTCCGGACGACGGCCGCCGGAAAGCCCTGGATGATGGAGAACATGATCAGGAGCGAGAAGCCGTTCCCGATCCCGTGCTCGGTGATCTGCTCACCCAGCCACATGACGAAGACGCCGCCGACGGTGAGGGCCGAGACGGTGGTGAACATGAAGAGGAAGCCCGGAGTCCGGACGGCGTCGGGGATGCTGGTCAGGAACGCCGCGTATCCATATCCCTGGGCCGCACAGAGCACCACCGTCGTGTACCGGGTCCACTGGGTGAGCTTCTTCCGTCCCTCGTCCCCCTCCTTCTGCATCTTCTCGATGGTGGGGAAGACGGCGGCCAGCAGCTGGAACATGATGCTGGCCGAGATATAGGGCATGATGCCCAGGGCGAAGATCGTGGCCCGGCTCAATCCTCCGCCCACGAACATGTCGTAGACTCCGAACAGGGTGTTCTGGAGCTGCCCGAACTGCTGCTCCAGGGCCCCCGTGTCGAGGCCCGGAACCGTGATGTGGGCCCCGATCCGGTAGATCAGGAGGATGAAGAGCGTGAAGAGGATCTTGTCCTTCAGCTCCGGAACCCGGAACAGGTTCGCGAGGGGATTGCTCTTCATGGTCTGTTCCGTGCCACCTTACGAGCGCTCGAACTCGACGACCGTCGCGCTTCCGCCGGCGGCCTCGATCTTCTCCCGGGCGCTCCTGCTGAATGCATGCGCCTCCACTTCGAAGGCGCCCTCCACGTCCCCGTCGCCCAGGATCTTCACGGGCTCGTCCAGCGTGCCGATGAGCCCGGCGGCCCTGAGGGTCTCGGGAGTGATCTCCTCCGCTCCCACCTCGGACAGGGTCCGGACGTTGATGACCTGGTACTCGGTTCGATTCAGGGGATGGAAGCCCCGCTTCGGCAGGCGCCGGTAGAGGGGCATCTGACCACCCTCGAACCAGTTGCCCAGCTCCTGCTTCCCTCCGCTCCGGGCCTTCTGGCCCTTCTGGCCGCGGCCGGCGGTCTTACCCTTTCCGGAGCCCGGGCCGCGCCCCACCCGCTTGCGCTTTCGGGTCGACCCCTCCGCGGGGCTCAGATCGTGCAGCTCGGCCATGTCAGGACTCCTCCTCCACCTCGTGCCATTCGACCAGGTGCTCCACCTGCCGGATCATCCCCCGTATCGAGGGGTTGTCCGGGAGGACCACCGTTCTCTGATGCCTACGGAGGCCCAGGGCCTCCAGGGTTCGCCGATGCTTCTCGGGGCGACCGCTCCGGCTCCGAACCTGAGTCACCGACAGCTTCTTCTCAGCCACCGCGACCCCCCAGGGCCTCGACCGGGATCCCCCGCTCGGCGGCCACCTGCTCGGCGGTGACCAGCCGCTCCAGGCCGTTCATGGTGGCCCGGACCACGTTGATGGGGTTGTTGGACCCCAGGCTCTTGGTAAGGACGTCGGTATAGCCGGCGGCCTCGAGCACGGCGCGGACGGGCCCCCCGGCGATGACGCCCGTACCCGGCGCGGCCGGCCGAAGGAGGACCTTCCCGGCTCCCCAGCGACCGGTGATCTCGTGGGGAATCGTCCCGTTCACCACGGGCACCTCCACCAGATTCTTCCGGGCCTGCCCGAAGGCCTTGCGGATGGCTCCCGCCACCTCGTTGGCCTTCGCCAGCGCCACGCCCACCTGGCCGTTCTCGTCGCCGGCGGCCACGAGAGCGGTGAAGGAGAAGCGACGTCCACCCTTCACCACCTTCGAGACCCGATTGATGTCGATGACGTTCTCGACCAGGTCCTGGTTTCCTCGATCCCTTGCCATCAGAACTCCAGACCTCCCTCACGGGCGCCTTCTGCGAAGGCCTTCACCCGTCCGTGATATTTATATCCGCCCCGATCGAAGACCACAGCCTCGATCCCGGCGTCCCGAGCCCTCTCGGCCAGCCGCTTCCCGGCTTCCCGGGCCTGGGCGATCTTCCGGTGATCCCCCTCCAGCTCCGCCTGCTGAATCTCCTCGGATCGGGTCGACAGCCCCAGGATCGTCCGCTGGGCGTCGTCGTCCACCAGCTGTCCCTCGGTGTGGTTCAGGGACCGGTGGACCACGAGACGGGGCCGCTCGGCGGTCCCCCAGATCTTCTTGCGGACCCGCCGATGTCGCCGCTCCCGCTGGAGTCGCCGGCTCTTCTTGTAGCTCGGATATCTGGTCATCTCTCGTCAGCCTTCAGCTCTGATCATCCACCCAGGCCACCGGCCCCGCCGGCCGCCGTCTTCCCGGCCTTGCGCCGGATCTGCTCGCCCCGGTAACGGATTCCCTTCCCCTTGTACGGCTCGGGGGGACGAAAGGATCGAATCTCGGCGGCGGTCTGGCCCACCAGCTGCTTGTCCGGCCCCGAGACCACGATGGTGGTCTGGTCGGGGCACTCAAGCTCGATCCCCTCCGGCGCATCGTAGTCGATGGGATGGGAAAAGCCCAGGTTGAGGCGAATTCCCTTCCCCGAGGTCTGGGCCCGGTATCCGACGCCCTGGATCTCGAGGGTCTTCTCGAATCCGTCCGTGACCCCCTCCACCATGTTGGAGATGAGCGAGCGGGTGAGCCCGTGGAGGGCCTTGTGCCGCGCCAGGTCGCTGGGGCGCGTCACTCGGACCTCGCCGTCCTCGACGGACACCCCGATCTCCGGGTGCACGTCCAGGGCGAGCTCGCCCCTGGGGCCCTTGGCCGTCACCGACTGCCCGGACACGGTCACCTGGACCTCGTCCGGGATCCCCACCGGCTGCTTTCCGATCCTCGACATCTCTCTCTCCGACTACCAGACCAGAGCCATGACTTCGCCACCCACGCCCTCCGCCCGGGCGGTCCGATCCGACAGGACCCCGTGCGAGGTGGATAGGATGGCCATCCCCAGCCCGTTCCGGACCCGGGGAATCTCGTCCTTGCCCACGTAGCGGCGCCGTCCGGGGCGGGAGACCCGCTCCATGTGCCGGATGACCGGCTTGCCGTCGTGGTACTTCAGGTACACCCGCAAGACGCCGTGACGCCCGTCGTCCAGGACCTTGTAGTCGAAGACGTAGTGCTGCTCCTTCAGGAGCCGGGCGATCTCGACTTTCTGTTTCGAGGGCGGCATGTCCACCCACCGGTGTCCGGCCCTGCCCGCGTTCCGGATGCGGGTGAGCATGTCCGCAATGGGATCCGTCATCATGGTCGTTTCGTTCCTTTACCAGCTGGACATGCGCACGCCGGGAATCTCGCCCTTGAGGGCCTTCTGCCTGAAGCAGATGCGGCACAACCCGAACTTCCGCATGTAGCCCCGTACCCGGCCACAGCGGCTGCACCGGTTGTTTTGCCGGGTGCTGTACTTGGGCACTTTCTTGGACTTTTCGATGAGGGCTTTTCTGGCCATGTCTCCTCGGCTCCTCCTGCTCGCGTCGTGGAAAGGGCGCGGCTCAGGCCGCGTCCGCCCCGATCTGTACCGGCACCGATCCCCGGAAGGGAAAACCCATCTCCCGGAGCAGTGCGAAGGCCTCGTCGTCTCGCTCGGTGGACGTGACGACCGTGATGTCCATCCCGTGGACCTCCCGGACCTCCTCGATGTCCACCTCGGGGAAGATGAGCTGCTCCTTGATCCCGATGGTGTAGTTCCCCCGTCCGTCGAAGGAGCGCTGGGGAAGCCCGCGGAAGTCCCGAATCCGGGGGATCGCGGCGCTCACCAGCCGATCCAGGAACTCGTACATCCGACGGTCCCGGAGGGTCACCTTCACGCCCACCGGCGCCCCCTCCCGGACGTTGAAGTTGGCGATGGACTTCCGGGCCCGGGTCACGATGGGCTTCTGCCCGGTGATGACCGTGATCTCTTCGACCACGCTCTCCAGGAGCTTGTGATCCCGGGAGGCCTCGCCGAGTCCCACGTTCACCACGACCTTCTCGACCCTGGGAACGCGGTGTGGGTTCTCGAACCCGAAGCGGTCCTCGAGCTTCGGGACGACGTTCTGCCGGTAGTGCTTCTGCAGCCTGGGTTGTTCCATGGTCACGGCTTCGGAATTGGGTTGCCCGTGCGAACGGAAACGCGGTCCTTCACGCCGCCCTCGCCCTCTTCGATCCGCACCCGGGTGGGCTCGCCGTCCGTGGGATCGATGAGCATGACGTTGGAGATGTGGATCGGCGCCTCGTAGGTCTGGATCCCACCCTCGGGATCGGCCTGGCTCGGAGCCTGGTGGTGCTTGCGCATGTTCACGCCCTCCACCACCACACGGTCCTCGTCGCGGAGGACCCGGAGCACCGTGCCCTCCATCTCCCGGTAGTTGCCCCGGATGACCCGGACCCGGTCACCGCTCACGATGTGAAGCTTCTTCTTCGCCGACATCACAAGACCTCCGGCGCCAGCGAGACGATCCGCATGAAGCGCTTGTCCCGGAGCTCCCGGCCCACGGGCCCGAAGATCCGCGTCCCCCGGGGCTAGCCCTGGGGATTGATGAGGACCGCGGCATTCTCGTCGAAACGGATGTAGCTCCCGTCCCTCCGCTTCATCTCCTTGTTGGTGCGCACCACGACGGCCCGGGCCACCTCGCCCTTCTTGACCGGGGCGTTGGGCAGGGCATCCTTGATCGTCACCACGATCTGGTCGCCCACCTGCGCATATCGCCGACCCGAGCCACCCGCGACCCGGATGCAGAGAGCCTTCTTGGCCCCCGTGTTGTCGGCGATGTTGAGTACCGACTCCTGCTGGATCATCTCAGTCTCCGATCCGTCTCATCTATTT
>JBKHJU010000441.1:0-2592 GCA_046537985.1 Longimicrobiales bacterium | reverse complement strand
GGTCCCACCTTCGATGAAGCGGACGCGGCCGCCCAGGCGAAGAAGGCCGAGGAGGAAGGCGAACGCTTCCGGGACGTGAAGGCCGAGGAGGATATTTCGCCCGAAATACCCGCTCCGCCCACGGACCTGGGCCGCTTCCAGGTCCGCCCCCTCGAGGAGGGCGGGTTCGAGGTCGTGAACACCGACACCGGCCGCCGCTTCGGGACCACCACCCGCCGCGACCGGGCGGAGGAGCTGGCCGAGGAGCTCTCCCGGGGCGACTTCGAGCGGATCCGGCGCCGGCGGGGTGAGACCAGCCCGGCCGAGGCCGCCGCCCGTCCTCGGGTCCCCACCGAGGGGGAGCCCTCCATGGAGGAGCGGGTCGTCGTGGAGGAGTTCACGGACGCCGAGGGCGAGACGCGCTTCCGGGTCGTGGACGACGCCACGGGCCAGGTGCTCCGCCGGCGGGACACCCGGGAAGCCGCCGAGGCCGAAGCGGAACAGATCATCGAGATCGGCGCCCTTCCTGGGGAGCCGTCCGCCGAGACGCAGATGGGCCTTCAGATCGAGCGGGAGCAATTCCCGGGACGGCGCGTGGGACAGCCCCGGGAGAGGGGGCCGACCCCCGCCCCGGACACCCCCCTCGACCTGGCGCGTGATCTCGTGGAGCGGGGGGAGGCCGACCGGGAGGGCCAGATCGAGGCCCTCCGGGAAGCCTTCCCGGACGAGGTGGGCCCGCTCACCGACCGCCAGATCCTCGCGAATTACATCCTCCAGGCCCGACGGGACCTGGCCGAGGAGGGCGCCCTCGAGATCCTGGGGGAGGATCAGATAGCCGAGATCCAGGCCCGGGCCCGGGAGCTCCTCGAGGAGGGCAACCCCGGGGAGTTCGTCGCCCAGCGGATCCGGGCCGAGTTCCCCGAGGCCACCCAGCTCTCCGTCCGGCGCCTCAGGCGCTCGTACATCGTCCCGATCGAGGAGGAGATACAGGCGCGGCGCCGGGAAGGGCCGGCCCCGGAGATCACTCCGGCCGAGGCGGTCCCGACCCGGGAGGCGCGAGAGGTTTCACGTGAAACTCCCGAAGGCCGGGAGCGCATCGAGACCGACGCCGGGCCCGTGGAGATCGCGGAGCGGATCGTCGGTGGCCGCCAGTTCCCCGGCTGGGACGTCTACAACGCCCTGACCGGCGACTTCCTGGGGAAGGTCCTCCCGGTGGACGACGGGTTCTCGATCATGGGCGCGGGGGTGAGCGGGCGGGGGATCCTCCCGACCCGGGACGAGGCGCTCATGGCGCTGGCCGAAGCCCGGGAGGAGGTCCCGTCCGTCGAACGCGAGGCCCCTCCTCCGGGCCCGGACACCACGGAGGGACGGATGCTCCTCCCGGGTGGCCTCATCATCGACAACGACGGCGGGGTCGCGGCCACCGGCTTCAACTCGAACGTGAATTACCGGGGCTTCACCCTCATGCTTCGCCCCTCCGAGTTCGCCGGGTTCGCCGGGGAGATGGCACGGGAGGAGGAGGGACGGCCCGAGTACTTCGACCAGGCCCAGGAGAGCGGCCGGGGGATCGCCTCCCCGTTCCTCGAGGTTCGGATCCCCGAGGACTCCGAGAGCGGCGGGTGGGAGATCGAGGGTCACGAAGGCCGCCACCGGATGCGCTGGATCCAGAACCGCTACGGGGACATCCCGATCCCCGTGCACTTCATCCCGCGTGGCCACGCCCGGGCCCGGCACATCACCGACGACATGTTCCGGGAGCTCCTCATCACCGGCGCCCGGAAGGAGCCGAACCTCCAAGTCCCGATCGCGGACCAGGATCTCCCGTGGGTCACCCTGGGGCGGGAGATCACCGTCTTCCACGACGGCCAGGAGAAGACCTTCGAGCCCGGCGAGGAGCTGGAGGGCACGACCGAGGAAGAGGTCCAGGAGGAGATCCAGGATCGCCGGCGAGAGGACGAGCTCCCCGGGGACGTCTACAACGCGGACCCGGCCGAGATCGACGTCGAGCCGGAGCGGTTCCAGTTCAAGAGGGACGTCGGCGCCGAAGGGGTCGGCCAGGAGCTCAAGGGGGTCCAGC
Source organism: Longimicrobiales bacterium (assembly GCA_046537985.1). Taxonomy (GTDB): domain Bacteria; phylum Gemmatimonadota; class Gemmatimonadetes; order Longimicrobiales; family Gaopeijiaceae; genus JBKHJU01. The sequence goes on along the minus strand of JBKHJU010000441.1, from coordinate 536 downwards.
GGTGGGACCCGAACCTGGCGGGGATCCTTCAGGTGTGGAGGGACCCGAACGACGGCCGGCTGAAGGTCATCAACGGCCACCACCGGCTGGACCTGGCGAAGCGCCTGGGCGTCGGAGAGGTCCTGGTCCGGGAAGTCCAGGCCGAGAACGCCCGGGAAGCCCGCCTCATCGGCGCCCTCACGAACATCGCGGAGGGGCGCGGGACGCCGGTGGACGCGGCCAAGCTCTTCCGGGACGAGGGGATCACCACCGAACAGCTCGCGGAGCTGGGGATCAGCCTCCGGGGCCAGGTCGCCAAGCTGGGGACGGCGCTCTCGAACCTCCACCAGACGATCTCCCGGGACGTGGCCACGGGCCGCCTCCCGGCCCGGAGAGCGGCCGTCATGGGTGGCGCCGAGCTCACGGGGGAGCAACAGCTCGCGCTCTACGACATGATCCGGAACCTGGAGGAGCGCGGCCGCCGTCCCACGAACGCCGAGGTCGAGGAGCTGATCCGGTTCGTGCGCGGCGCCGGCGAGACCGAGACCACCCAGGAG
>JBKHJU010000440.1:0-2597 GCA_046537985.1 Longimicrobiales bacterium | reverse complement strand
CAACCACTATGCCCGGATCTCGTACCGCTACACCTTCCGGAACACCGCTCCCGAGCACCGGGAGTGGATGGCCGGGCTCCCCCGGGAGGTGCGCTTCCGCCTGGGGGACCTGCGAGTCCTGGGATGCCACGGAAGCCCGCGGCAGATGAACGAATTCCTCTGGGAGTCCACCACCCCCACCCACTTCCTCCAGAAGCTGGCCCGCGACGCCGGCACCGACGTCATCCTGGGCACCCACACCGGCATCCACTGGGGACGGACGTTGGGCCCGGAGAGCTGGTACGTGAACGTGGGTGCCCTGGGTCGCCCCGCCAACGACGGTCGTACCGAGGTCTGGTACGCCATGCTCGAGGCCGAGGGGAAGGAGCTCGACGTGGAGTTCGTTCCCGTGGAGTACGACTACGAAGCCCTGGCCGGCGAGATGGCCGACGAGGGGCTTCCCGACGAATTCATCGAGACGGTCCGGTCCGGGTGGTGGACCACCTGCCTGGAGATCCTTCCCGGAAAGGAGAGGGCGGCGGGGCGGTACTGAGAGGGGGGCGAGAGGGTACCGGCAGGGTTCGCGGAGAGGGCCCGTGGACGGTGGGCGGCGGGCGGTCCGGGTTCCCCGACCGCCGACCGGACTTTGAGATCCTCCTCTACTCCTCGTTCACCCCGAACCCCCGTCGACGGAGAACGGCCTCGACCCGGAGGAGGAACCGCTTCGGGTCCACGGGCTTGACCACGAAGTCGTCGGCGCCGGTCTCGAAGAGGAGGATCTCCACCTCGGGATCCCCGTAGCCCGTGGCCACGATCACCGGAAGCCTCCGGGATCGGGGACGCCTCCGGATCGTCTCCAGCACCTCGATCCCCTTCATCCCCGGAAGGTTGAGGTCCAGGGTGACGAGGTCGATTCCACCCTCGTCCAGCCGCTTCAGGGCCGACTCCCCGTCCTCCGCCTCGACGACCTCGTAGGGACCTTCCTCCAGCACGCTCATGAGAAGCAACCGCTGCTCCGGATCGTCTTCCACCACGAGAATGCGGGAGACCCCCAGGTCCTCCAGCTCCGGGACTTCATACGCCGGATCCTCGGCCCGGTCGTACGTGCGCTCGATGGCCGCCTGGATCTCGTTCGGGGGAGCGACGGCGTATCCGATGGACCTGTCGGAGATGAGTCCGAGCTCCCGCTCGATCTCGAGGCTCACCGGATCGGCAGTGGCCACCTTGAGCGTCCGGTCCGAGTATCCGAGCGGAAGGACGCCGAGACGCCGGGCCAGCGTGGCGGGGATCAAGTTGTGGGCCTGGGCCATGGCGGCGTCGAAGTCGGCCACCTCGAGCCCGAAGTGCCGGGCGACCGCTCGGGCCAGCCCCCGGGGGGACGCCCCGGTCCGGGAGGTAACCAGGTCCCACGCCGACGTCGTGTCGGTCTCCGAGTCCATGGACAGCTCGTCTGCGCCGGCGAGGTCGGCGGCTCGGGCCACGGTGGTGAGCCAGTGCTGAATCGTGGTTTCCATGCAGGGATATTGCGGACCATCGCCCTCGGAGGCCAGCGGGACGACAATCCGGGGCACGAGTCCGGAGCCGGGAGCCGTCCCCCCGCGAGGTCCGACTCTACGGGGGGAGGGCTGCCGGAGCGTTCGGCTCTCCGGGGCTTCGGTGTCCCGGGTGCGGGATCTATCTCTACTCCTCGCCTTCCGCCCCTTCTTCCGGTCCGTCGTCCTCGCCTTCCAGGGACTGCCGGGGGGGGAAGAGGCGGGTGACGTCGAAGGAGGCGATCTCGTAGACGATGGAGTCCCCCGCCGTCCGCACGGCGTACCCCGCTTCGGCGGAGCCCCGGACGTCGACGGCGGCCAGCGTATCGCTCCCGGCGCCCAGAGCGACGAGCCGGCGCACCTCGGCGTTCTCCACCTGCACCGACTCGGGCCACGTGTCCTGCACGGCGTAGAAATCGCTGGCCAAAATCCGGTTCAGCCCTCCCAGGAGATTCCGGGCCTGGGCCGGGTCCGCGGCCGCACCGTCGACAGTCCAGCCGCCGGTGCCGTCTTCGGAAGCGCCCTCCCCATCCCTGTCACTGGCCGGGGTCCGGGCCAGCGTGTACGAATCCTCCGGGGTCGTGAGCTCCACGACCTGCACCCGGGAGGTGTCGACCCGGGCGATGGTATGGTCCCGCCAGGTGGTCACGCTCTGCCCGGCCGAGGCGGCCAGGCTCGACTCCAGGAGGTGCACGTCGTCCCGGCCGGCCAGCCTCACGTAGACGCTGGGATCGGTGGGGCCCGAGTCGCCCAGCAGGATCTCGTGGCTCGGGCCTTCCGTGGTTCTCAGCACGATGGTGCTGGCCTGATCCGCGGAGAGTCCCAGGCGGGGGTGATTGTCCGGGTTCCGGGCGACGGGATTCCCGACGTCCGTGCCTGCGAGGGCGTCCCAGAAGCGGGCGACCCGCCCCGAATCGGCCCGGAACCCGTCCACCGCCCAGCGGTCACCGCTGCGGGTCAGTCGGACGGTGTCACCGTCCTCGACCAGGAGCACTGCCTCGACCGATCCGGGGCCGATCTCGGCCAGGATCCTGCCGAGCTCGGCGCTCGTACCCCCTCCGCCGCCGGTACCGAGCCCCGTACGGA
>JBKHJU010000439.1:0-2612 GCA_046537985.1 Longimicrobiales bacterium | reverse complement strand
GTCCGGATGCGACTCGGCGTGCCCCGCCCCGTGGTGGGAAGGAGCCCCGACGGAAGAGTGCTCGGGACACGGATGGAGCCCGTAGGCGTCCGGCCCGACCGCCCAGAGGAAGACGAAGGCGAGGAAGAACGTGGCGCTCCGCCGGGTCGCGGATGCGGTCGCTCTCACCGCCGCCTCCCGTCCGTGGAATCGGAGGAGGGCTCTCCGACCGGATGCGGGCCCAAGGAGATGTCCATTGCGTCTCAAGCTTAAAATAGCCCGGTTCCCGAAGCAAGCACCCTTGCATCCACGGCGGATGGTGGCTTTTCCGCCCCTTCGCGGCGCCCACACCCATTCGCGACCGCCGCGAAACCGTCACCACCCCTCACCTCCGATCCCAGGCGACTCCCTGCAGCGTCGGGGGAAAGACCTCCGGATGGAGGATCTCGCAGAGGATCCGGAGGCTCTCGACGACACGGGGCCCGGGCCGGGTGAGGAAGGCGTTGGCGTCGGCATAGAAGGCGCGACCTTCCCGGACGGCCCGAAGATCGCTCCATCCCGGGAGGGCCTCCAGGAGCTCGACGTCTTCACGGGTGCGCTCGAGCCCGTATCCGCAGGGGCTCACGAAGACGACGTCCGGGTCGGCCTCCATCACCGACTCCCACCCCAGCGTCGGGCTGTGCTCCCCGGGACCGACGAAGAGGGGCTCTCCACCCGCCAGGCTCACCAGCTCGGGCATCCAGTTCCCCCCCGCCATGAGCGGATCGATCCACTCGATGTAGGCCACGGTGGGCGACGGCTCGGCTGCTCCGTTCCCGGTGGGAGCCGGGGCCCGCGCCCGGTCGGACAGGTGGCTCATTCGCGTCTCGATGTCTTCCACCAGGACGTCTCCCCGGTCGGGGACCTCCAGGGCACGGGCAATCTTCCTCATGTCCTCCCGGATGTCGGACAGCGTGTTCGGCTCGAGGTGGACCACCGTGGGCTCCGATTCCGGCATCCACTCGCAAAGGGCCCGGTCCAGATCCCCGGGAGACACGGCACAGACCTCGCACTGGGTCTGGGTGAGGATCACGTCGGGAGCCAGCTCCCGCAGCAGCCCTGCGTCCACCCGGTAGATGCCCAGGGCCTCCCGGAGGAGGTCCTTCACGCTCCGGTCGATCTCACGGCTGGACAGGTCGATCTCGAACCGGGGCTCGCTGACCTGCGGAAGGTCCCGGACCCCGGGAGGGTGGTCGCACTCGTGGCTCCGACCCACGAGCCGGGATCCGCAGCCCAGGGCGTGGACGGTCTCGGTGGCGGAGGCCAGAAGGCTGACGACGCGGGGGTGCTGCCGGTCATGTCCGTGGGAACGCTCGCGAGCTTTCGGTGATTCCTCTTTGCGAGACCGCTTCAATATTGAAGCAGTTCGATTGAAGCAGCTCGCGGATCGAGACGGTCCGGAACCGATCAGAGTCGCATCGACGCGTTCGACCCCGTCCGTTCACAGATGAGGAGCCGAGACATGCGTACCGAAGCCAGACCCCTCACCGACGCCGGCCTTCTGATCCTCAGGGTGAGCGTGGGGCTCATCTTCCTTACCCACGGTTGGCCCAAGCTCATGAACGGAGCAAGCGAAACCGCCGAGTTCTTCGGTCAGCTCGGGATCCCTGCTCCCGGAGTCTCGGCCTGGTTCATCACCCTGCTGGAGTTCGCCGGCGGGCTGGCCCTTGTCCTGGGCGCCTTCGTCTCGATCCTGTCGGTGCTCTTCATCCTTCACATGACCGCCGGAATCTTCCTCGTACATCTGGCCAACGGATGGTACGTCATCGGCCCGGGACAGGGCGGCTCCGAGTTCAACGTCCTGCTCATCGCGTCGCTTCTGCTCTTCATCCTGGCCGGCTCGGGCCGACCCGCCGTCGACGACGTGATCTCGGCGCGGAGGGCCGGCGCCGGTGCGCCGTCGGCGGGGACGGAGACCGGATCCGGAGGCGTCTGACCGGTCGGTCGTCCGCCCGACCCGGGCCCCGTCTCGGAGTCGGACCCGGGCCGGGACGATAGCTCCCTCCCGGACCCGGACCTCAGCTCCGGAGCTCGGGGAGCTCCTCGCCCTCGGGGACGAAGTCCAGGGCCACCCCATTGTTGCAGTACCGCTTGCCGGTGGGCGGGGGGCCGTCGTTGAAGACGTGCCCCTGATGCCCCCCGCAACGGGCGCAGTGATACTCGGTGCGGGGCAGGATCAGCTTGAAGTCCCGCTTCGTGCCGACGTGGGAATCGTCGATGGGTGCGTAGAAGCTGGGCCAACCGGTCCCGCTCTCGTACTTCGTCTCCGAGGAGAAGAGGGGGAGGAAGCAACCGGCACAGATGAAGGTGCCGTCCCGCTTCTCCTGATTCAGGGGACTCGACCCGGCCGGCTCCGTCCCTTCCTTCCGTAGGACGGCGAACTCGTCGTCCGTGAGGATCCGCCTCCATTCATCCCGGGACTTCTCCAGCTTGTCGAAGCTCTGCACGGCCTGGTCGCCTTCTGCGTTCTGTGCCATCGCTCCCTTCCCTCTCTTCATGGAATCCCCGAAGCCGCCGTCGGACGCGAAAGCCCGCACGACGGGCACACCGGCCAACACTCCCAGGGTCCCCAGGAAAACACGTCTGTCCACGGT
>JBKHJU010000438.1:0-2627 GCA_046537985.1 Longimicrobiales bacterium | reverse complement strand
GGTCTCCCGCTACGTTCACGTCTCGAATCTCTACCTCATCCCCGAGCAGGTGCGGGCCGCCGAGCTCCTGGTGGAGGCCAGCGGGCTGGACCGGGTCTTCTTCTGCAACAGCGGCGCGGAGTCGGTGGAGGGGGTCATCAAGATGGCCCGAAAGTGGGGCGGGGAGCACAAGGGGGAGCGCGGCCGTCGAATCGTCGTCATGGACGGCGCCTTTCACGGCCGAACTCTCGGAGCCCTGTCGGCTACGGCGAATTCCCGGTACCGGGACGCCTTCGAGCCCCTGACCCCGGGATTCGATCGGGTGCCCTTCAACGACCTGGCCGCCGTGGACGCCGCTATCGACGACAGGACGTTCGCGGTGCTGGTGGAGCCCATCCAGGGAGAGGGAGGGGTGATCCCCGCCGATCCGGAGTACCTGACCGGGCTCCGGGAGCTCACCCGGGAAAGGGACGTCCTGCTGGCCCTGGACGAGGTCCAGACGGGGACGGGACGCACCGGCCACATGTTCGCCTATCAGCACTACGGCATCACCCCGGATCTGGTGGCTCTGTCCAAGGGGTTGGGAGGGGGCGTTCCCGTGGGAGCGGTCCTGTCGACCGAGGCGGTGGCGAGGGTCATGGAGCCCGGCGACCACGCCACCACCTTCGGCGGTAACGCCCTCTCGTCGTCGGCGGTCGTGGCGGTTCTCGGCGAGCTGATCCATCGGGGCGGGCTGGAGCGGAGCAGGGAGACGGGTCGTCGGCTCCGGGAGCGCCTCGAGGAGCTCGTGGCGGGCCACGAGGGCGCGACCGGGGTCCGCGGCGTCGGGCTCCTTCTGGCCCTGGAGGTGGCCGTGGACGCCGGGGCCCTGGCCCGACGGCTGGCGGGGAAGGGGCTCCTGGTCAACGCCCTCGGGACGTCGGCTCTCCGGCTCGCGCCGCCGCTGATCCTGGACTCTGCGGTGATGGACGAGGCCCTGGAGATCCTCGAAGAAGGGCTGACAGAAGCATGGCGGGAGGAGAATGGGGAGGGCGAGGAGACGGAGAGGGAGGAGTCGTCGGAAGGCGGCTGAGCGCGGGTTCGCCTCGGTGGGTCAGGATGTTACCATTCGACCCGTCCCCTCATCTTCATGATGGCCCCGTGGGAGCTCATCCCCGGGGCCGGTCCTTTGGCAGGTTCCCGACGTGTGCCCCGAGCGAAGGGCTCCACGGGACGCGGCAGCGAGATGACAAAGACCGAGAAGGAAATCGGGCGAAGGAGAACCTTCGCCATCATCAGCCACCCCGACGCCGGGAAGACCACGCTCACGGAGAAGCTCCTCCTGTACGGCGGGGCGGTCCATCTGGCGGGATCCGTGAAGGCCCGCCGGGCCCGGAGGCATGCGACATCCGACTGGATGGAGATGGAGAAGGAGCGGGGGATCTCCGTCACGTCGAGCGTTCTCCAGTTCGACTACGAGGGCTACCGGATCAACCTCCTGGACACGCCGGGGCACCAGGACTTCTCGGAAGACACCTACCGCACCCTGGTTGCGGCGGACAGCGCCGTCATGCTCCTGGACAACCGACGGGGGGTCGAGGAGCAGACCCGGAAGCTTTTCAACGTCTGCAAGCGTCGCCGGACCCCCATCTTCACCTTCGTCAACAAGTGCGACCGGGTCGGTGCGGATCCCCTGAAGCTACTGGACGACGTGGAAGCGGAGCTGGGAATCCACTGCGTGCCGGTCACCTGGCCGGTCTTCAAGGGTCCGGACCTGCTGGGGGTCTACGATCGGAGGGACCGTCACGTCCTCCTCTTCGAAAGGGGAACGGATCACGGGCAGACTCGGGCGGACATCCGAACCCTGGAGCTGGAGTCGCCGGTGCTCCGGGAGATGCTCGGCGCCGATGCCCACGACGCCTTCGGGGAAGAGGTGGAGCTCATCGAGGTCGCCGGGGCGGACTTCGACGCGGACCTCTTTCTGGAGGGACGGATCGCCCCGACCTTCTTCGGGAGCGCTTTGACGAACTTCGGGGTCGAGCCCTTCCTCCGCTTCTTCCTGAGCCACGCCCCGGCTCCGGGACCCCGGAGCGTCCTCCGGAACGGCTCCGATGCGATCGTCGTGCGCCCCGAAGACCCGGAATTCTCCGGGTTCGTGTTCAAGATCCAGGCGAACATGGACCCGAACCACCGGGACCGCATCGCCTTCGTCCGCATCTGCTCCGGGCAGTTCGAGCCCGGGATGAGCGTCCGGAACGTCCGGTCCGGCGAGGCGGTCCGGATGGCGGGACCGAAGCAGTTCTTCGCCCGGGAGCGGAGGACCGTGGACGAGGCGTGGCCCGGAGACGTGGTGGGGATCCACGATCGCGGAAGCCTTCGCATCGGGGACACCCTATCCGACGACGGGGACTTCCGCTTCGAGCAGATCCCCCGCTTTCCTCCGGAGCACTTCGCCCGGATCCGTGTTCCCGATCCCCTCAAGCGGAAGCACCTCGACAAGGGGCTCCGCCAGCTCTCGGAAGAGGGGGCGGCCCAGGTCTTCTACGAGGAATCCCAGGTGGGTCCCAGCCCCATGGTCGGGGCCGTGGGGCGGCTCCAGTTCGACGTTCTGCTCCACCGTCTCGAGCACGAGTACGGAGTGGAGGCCCGGCTGGAGCCCCTGCCGTACG
>JBKHJU010000437.1:0-2632 GCA_046537985.1 Longimicrobiales bacterium | reverse complement strand
CCCGGAGATGCCTCCTCCCCAATGAGCGATTTCGCTCCCTGGCCCTGGCACCAGTCCCTCGGAGCCCCGTTCGGCGATCGTGCGTTCGCTCGACGGGGGCCACCACGACGACGTTCAGAATCGAGGGCCCCACCTCCGGGAAGCGAATGCTCGCGGCCAGCGCCAGCCCGAGGGCAACACCCGCCTGAGGCAGGAGCGCCAGCCCGAGCCAGTGTGCCTTCTCGATCTCCAGGCCCGTCAAGCGACTCGCCACTACGGGACCGAGAGCCGTTCCCACCCCCCGGCGGAGCACGTAGGCTCCGGCCATCCAGCCCACCCGCCCCAGAGCGTCCACCTCCAGGGATGCGCCCGCCGGGATGAAGAAGACCACGAGAAAGGGCCACTCGATCCAGGAGCCCGAGGAGCATCAGGATCGTCACCCGGGGAAGGGGTGCGCGCCGGGCCAGGGCGTCGGCCAGGAGGCCGAGAAGGAGCAATCCGCCGACGATCACCGGGGAGCGAGCGACCGTCGTCATCCCCGGAGACGAATGCGGGCTCGGACCCGAAGGTCCTCGGGCTCAGTGAAAAATCGGCGTGAGAGCGGTGATCGTCCTCGATCGGACTCGGCAAGGAGCGCGGACGCGGTCACGAACCGATACCCGCGCTGGCGCAGGGTCGGGAGGACCGACCGAAGAACCTCCGCCGTTCGCACCCCCGTTCCGGTCCGTCGTCGATGGTGAGGGCGATCATCGGCTCGGGTACGGGCGTCGAGAAGACGACTTCCGGCGTGGAGTGTCGGGCCCATTCCACCGCCCGGTTGGGAAGGGAGACGACCGCGGAGCCCAGGAAGCTCAGTCCGATGAGGATGGAGACGGCGAGGCTCATGATACCTCTGATACCCCCTTCGGTCGGGTCCTGATCTCTGCCTCCTTTGGAGTGCAGAGCCGTGCCTCGAGCTCCTCCGGGACCACGCTCTTGCTTGCGCTCTCATCCGTTAGGTCCTTAAGCTTGGCGCTTTGATATCCTGGGATTATTCGGAGTACGACCACTCATACCTAAAGGAGGCGACCGTATGAGCCCGAAGGACTTCTTCTCCTTCGCCGAGGAGCACGAGGCGAAGATGGTGGACCTGAAGTTCACGGATCTGTTGGGAACGTGGCAGCACTGCTCGTTTCCCATCGAGACCTGGGACGAGCGCACGTTCGAGGACGGCGTGGGCTTCGACGGCTCGTCGATCCGCGGATGGCAGGCCATCAACGTGTCGGACATGCTCGCTATCCCCGATCCCTCCACCGCGGTCATGGATCCCTTTTTCGAGGTCCCCACCGTCAGCGTCATCGCCGACATCGTGGATCCGGAAACTCGGGAGGACTACACCCGCGATCCCCGCCACGTGGCCCGGAAGGCCGTCCAGTACATGCACGAGACGGGCGTGGCCGACGAATGCTTCGTGGGCCCGGAGCCCGAATTCTTCATCTTCGACGAGGTTCGCTACGAGCAGAACCAGTACAAGGGCTACTACGAGATCGACTCGGTGGAGGGGGCCTGGAACACGGCCCGCTTCGAGGAGCCGAACCTGGGCTACAAGCCGAGCTACAAGGGCGGCTACTTCCCGGTGAGCCCGACGGACACCTACCACGACCTTCGGGCCCGAATGGTCTTCGAGATGCAGAAGGTGGGCATCACCGTGGAGGCCCACCACCACGAGGTGGGCACGGGCGGCCAGGGAGAGATCGACATGAAGTTCGAGCCCCTGCTGCGGATGGCCGACCATTTCCAGTGGTTCAAGTACATCATCCGGAACGTGGGGAAGGCCGCCGGCAAGTCGGTGACTTTCATGCCGAAGCCCATCTTCCAGGACAACGGGAGCGGCATGCACACCCACATGTCTCTGTGGAAGGAAGGCGAGCCCCTCTTCGCCGGGGACGGCTATGCGGGCCTCAGCGAGTTGGCCCTCCATGCCATCGGCGGGCTGCTGAAGCACGCTCGCGCCGTCCTGGCCTTCGCTGCGCCCACGGTGAACTCCTACCACCGTCTGGTGCCGGGCTTCGAGGCCCCCGTGAACCTGGCCATGTCCAAGCGGAACCGTTCGGCCTCGGTCCGGATTCCCATGTACTCGGACAGCCCGAAGGCCAAGCGCCTCGAGTTCCGGTGCCCCGATCCCACGTGCAACGGCTACCTGATGTTTTCAGCCATGCTCATGGCGCTCCTGGACGGGATCGAGAACGAGATCGACCCGGGCGAGCCCCTGGATCGGGACATCTACGAAATGACGGCCGAGGAGCTGGCGGCGACCCAGAAGACGCCGGCGTCCCTGGACGAGGCCCTGCTGGCTCTCCGGGACGACCACGCCTTCCTGACCAAGGGCGGCGTCTTCACCGACGACCTCATCGAGACGTGGATCCAGTGGAAGGTCGACAACGAGATCGAGGAGCTGCGCCTGCGGCCCCATCCGTACGAATTCTACCTGTATTACGACAGCTGAGGTGGCTGAGGTAGGAAATCCGGGGAGGCTGGTGGTCGCATCGGATTTGCGGCGGGACGAGGCGGCATCGGGGATCCTCTCCCTGGTGTCGCCTTCGCTCCTGGTGGACGCGGGAACACCTTCGAGCCACCTCGAGTGCTCGATCCCGCATCTCCGGATGGCACGGAG
>JBKHJU010000436.1:0-2642 GCA_046537985.1 Longimicrobiales bacterium | reverse complement strand
CCGATCACGAACGTCGACACGGCCTTCGACGTCGGCGAGGACCGGGTCGTTCTCACGGCCCCCGGCACGCCCTCCGACGGAAACAGCGGCCCACCCCAGCGCCTGACCTGGGAGCGTGTGCGGTAGGCATCCGCCGCCGAGGCGGCGCAGGGGTGAAGCGTCCGGTCCTCCACCGGGCCGGGTCCGCGGTCGGAGGGCCCCCTACCGGGCGTCGAACGGGGGCGAGCCCACGAAGAACGTCTCGCTGGCCACCACGTTCCCATCGGCGTCCTCCACGTCGAAGGTCCATTCCCCCTCCCACTCTCGCGGAATGACCTTCGTCGACCAGGTTCGCCACGGAGACCCGTCGACCTGAAGGGGCACCTCCCAGGCTTCGCCCTGGTAACGCCACACGTGCTCGATGGTGGTCCCGGCGGCCGCCGTGATCCGCGTCCAGGCCGCCACCTCGCCCACGTCCGCCGGAAAGGTATCGGCGGGCTCCACCGGCTCCCGGTCCACGACCTCGTGGGCGATGACGATCTCGGCCTCCACCTGGCTCTGCTGGGCGGCGACCGGCGATGCCAGGCAGAGGAGGAGGATGAAAGAAACGGCGAGTCCGAAGAATCCGCTGACCTTGCGCATGGATCCCTCCCGACGTCAGGGTGATCTGTGGGCTTCAGCGACCTCCTGGCGTGGCGCCCGAAGATTCCGGCGCCACCGCGTCAATATGCCCGAATCGGCCGGTCTCCCGCGTGCTTGCTCTCGACGAGGGCCTGCATGACCAGGTTGGGGAACTCCTGCCGAATGGTGAAGTGGGAGTAGGACGAGATCTGGGTCATGAAGATCATGACCGTCTCCTCGGTGGGGTCGATCCAGAAGACCGTTCCCCAGGCTCCGCCCCATCCGAAGGAACCCGGGGTCAGGGCCTCCCGCGAGCGGGCCGGGTCGGTGAGCATGCTGAAGCCGAGCCCGAACCCGTATGCGTCGGCCCCCCGGATGTAGATGGGCTCGTCTCCGGTGTGGTTCGTGATCATGAGGTTCACGGTGGACGGGCTCAGGAGCCGCACGCCGTCGAGCTCGCCCCCGTTCAGGATCATCTGGGCGAAGCGGAAGTAGTCCGGCGCCGTCGAGTAGAGCCCGTAGACGCCCCCGAAGTAGGTGGCCGCCTGGCGGTCGTCCGGGGTTCGCATGAGCTCGATGGTGTTGTCGGGCCCGGACGGACTGTACACTGCCGCCACCCGGTCCGTCTTCGAGTCGGGCACGTTGTAGTGGGTGTCGTGCATTCCCAGGGGCTCGAAGATCCGCTCCTGGAGGAAGCGGTCGAAGCGCCGGCCCGAGATCGCCTCCACCAGCATGGCCACGTAGTCGGTGGAGCTCCCGTATCGCCACTCCTCCCCGGGGTGGAACTCGAGGGGGAGGGGAGCCCGGGCTCGGATCGTTTCCTCCAGGGTGGTCCGCCTCGACAGGAGCTCCCGCTCCTTCTCGGTCAGGAGGTCCCGGTCCGGATCCACCCCGGCCGTGTGGGTCAGGACGTGGCGAAAGGTGATGGGGCCGTCGGCGGGCACCCGCCCCACGCCGCCCTCGGTCTCCACCAGGACCTCCTTGTCGGCGAAGTCGGGCAGATACATGGAGATGGGGTCGTCGAGCAGGAAATGCCCCTCCTCGAAGAGCATCATCAGCGCCGTGCTGGCGATGGGCTTCGTCATGGACATGATGAAGAAGATGTCGTCCGCGTCCATGGGGTCGTCGCCCTCGATCCAACGGTGCCCCCTGGCGTCCAGGTGCACCACCTTCCCCTCCCGGGCCACGAGCGTGACCGTTCCCGCCACCAGGTCGTCGTCGATGAAGCGCTGCATGGTGGCGTCCAGCCGCTCGAGGCGCTCGGACGACATCCCCACGTCTTCCGGCGACGCCGTGGGGAGCCGTTGGGCCGATGCCTCCATCGGGGCGGGCCCGGCCCCGAGCAGAAGGGTCGCGGCGAAGAAGAGGACGACGCGGACGAGGCTGGGGGCGCAGAGCCCGGTGCGGGACGGACCCGGGGAGTCGGCGGTGCCGGCGGTACCGGATGGACCCGGAATGCGGCCCGCGCCGGAAGTGGTGTTCCGTTCGGTCATGCTGGAGCTTCCCGAGAAAGAAGACGGCAGGAGAAGGAGTCGAAGATTTCGTGCCCGATCACCTCGATCCGAGGTTACCATCCGCTTCCGACTCACGCCATATTGAATTCACGCCACCTCGAAGAAACGGCCCGTCGCGCGGCGTGGCTCGGGATCCATCGGGAGGCATCCATGGAGGCATCCATGACGAAGGCGAGTCATGACGACCCGGCGGGGGCGCCGGTGAGCCCGTCGAAGGGATCCGTCGGAGGGCGCATCCTCAGGTTGTGGGAGCGCCTGGAGCCGCTGCCCCTCGGCACCCGGCTATTCAGCTTCCTCCTGGGTCGCATCGTCCCCTATACGGGCACCATCCGTCCGCACGTGGTGGAGCTCGAGGCCGGGAGGGTGAGGGCGGAGATGAAGGACCGGCGCCGGGTACGGAACCACCTGGACTCGGTCCACGCCATCGCCATGGCCAACCTCGGGGAGCTGGTGACCGGGCTGGCCACCATCACCGGGCTTCCGGAGGGCACCCGGGGCATCGCGGTGAACTTCGAGATCGGGTACCGG
>JBKHJU010000435.1:0-2642 GCA_046537985.1 Longimicrobiales bacterium | reverse complement strand
CCGGACCACTGGAAGTACTCCAGGAGTTGGAAGGCGGTCGTCCACTGGGGAAAGAGGGGGACCTTCTCGAGGACCGGCTCCAGCTCCATGGCCTCGCCCCGAAGGCAGCGGGTCAGCAGGCGATGAATGCGGACGTAGCCCAGATGCCGGTCCAGGGTCCCCCTGGCCACCACGTAGCGGGTGAAGGCGACGTCGCCCAGCCGTTCCATCCAAGCGTGGGGGCCGGCGTCGATGTTGAGCCAGACGATCTCGGCCCGGGACGTCATGACGTCGCCGACCGTCTGGTCGCTGAGGCGGAAGAGCTGTCCCACGATCTCCTCCTCGGTGGCCTCGAGGACTCCGGTCTTCCGGGCCCGAGCCACCATGCTCCGGATCTCCTCCTCGGTCACGTCCTCCTCCGAACGTCTCGGGAGAGGAAGGAGCTTCAGCACCAGATCGGTGGACACGCTGAGAAGGGTGACCAGGGGAGACGCCACCCGGGCGATGCCGGCCATGAAGCCCGAGAGGCGGGAGGCGATCACCTCGGGATACCGGAGGGCGATCCGCTTCGGCACCAGCTCTCCCACGACCAGCATGAGGAAGGTGATGGCGGCCACGGTCACCACGAGGGCCGTCCGCCGGGCGAGCTGTGGCTCGAGACCCAGGGGTGCGAGAAGTCCCGCCAGGGATTCGGCCAACCGCACGCCGCCGAACGCCCCACCGACGACGGCCACCGCGGTGATGCCGATCTGAACCGTGGAGAGAAACCGGTCCGGTGACCGGAGGAGCTCGAGCGCCCGACCGGCGGCGGCGTCCCCCTCCTCGGCGCGGCGGTCCAGACGGGGCTCCCGGGACGAGACGACGGCGATCTCGGCCCCGGCCAGCAGCCCGTTGGCGAGGACCAGGAGAAGGATCGCGCCCAGCTCGAGAACGGCTCCCAGCATTTCGACCTCTGCGGATGAGGGTGAGAAGACGACGCCCGACCCCTGTCGCGCTGGTCCCCGGAGGAGGTCGGTGCCAAATTCAGAACGTGCCAAATCTCGGGAACAGACGGCAGGCGGAAGGAGACCCGGGCCACGGGGGTCGTGACGTTCCGGGCCCAGCCCCGGCCCAGCCTCCGGGCTCCCTCCAGGGACCGGGCCGAGCCGTCCTCCTCCCACTTTGCGCCGTCCTCCTGGCCTGCGGGCCCAATCACCATCTTGCGGAGTACGACTTCCGCGACGCCACCGTGGCCGTGGTCCCCGTTCCGGCTCCGAACCTGGATGTATTCAGCGACCTGGACCTGAGCGTCGACCCGACTGACTTCCTGGGCACGGCCGTCCGGGTCGGAACGGGGCTGGCCCGGGAGGCCGCGCTGGACGACTTCCGCACGAGAGCGGACAGCGCGGCGCGGGTCGTGGACGTGCCCGCCCGCATCGCGAACCGAACCCTCGAGGGCGCGGTTCGGTATCTCCGTGCCGAGCCGGAGTCGGACGAGGCCCGCCCCGACTACGAGTTCGAGCTCCGGATCGACACCTTCGGATTCGTGGCCGACGATTGGGATTCCGGCGCCTACCTGTCCCTCGAAGGCGACCTTCTCCTGCTCGACGGAGCCACGGGTCGGATCGTCTGGAACACCCACGTGACGGCCACGAACCCCGTCCAGTCCACGTCTGTCCGAACCAATGCTCCCGGCGTCGGTAACGTGGCCACCGCCATCGCCCTGAATCGCATGTCCCGGCAGGAGATCGAGAAAGAGCTGGAGGTCCTGGCCGACATCACGGCCTACGCCCTCCTCGACCAGCTCCGAGAAGACCTGGACGAGGCCCGGGAAGGGTAGCGCGCCATCCCCGTCGACTCGACCCCGTGACGTCCAGTCTGAGAAGCACGTGGGAGCTCTTCCGCGAAGCCTGGAAGGGTTTTCAGGAGGATGACGCCACCCAGTGGGGTGCGGCGCTGGCGTACTACACGATCCTCTCCTTCGCCCCCCTCGTCCTCATCCTGCTGACCGTCTCCCGGTTCGTGTACGGCGATGCGGCGGCCCGGACGGTGATCCTCGAATGGGCCGCCCGACTCTTCGGTCCCCAGGGGCCCGACCTCACCCGCACGATCCTCGAGAGAGCGCCGGAGTCGGGCGCCGCCATCGGGATCGGGAGCGGTCTCGTCCTCGTGTTCGTGGCGACCCGGGTCTTCGCCCATCTGCAGCAAGCCATGAACCACGTCTGGAACGTGGAGTGGAAGGCCGGTGGGCTGAAGGGGATGGTCAGGAGCCGCCTTCGAGGGTTCCTCATGGTGCTGGTCCTGACCGGGCTGCTCGTCACGGCGATGGCCGCATCGGCGATCGCGGCGTTCTTCGCTCCCTACGCGGACCGGATGCTGCCGGGCTCCGACGTCTATCTCACCGCGGCCAACTTCGTGGTGACCTTCGGGGTCCTGATACTCCTCTTCGCGTCCCTCTTCCGGATCCTTCCCGACGTGGTGATCGCCTGGCGGGACGTCTGGGTGGGGGCCGCCGTCTCGGCCAGCCTCTTCCTCGTCGGTAACGCCCTTCTGGGGCTCTACCTCAGCCGCGCCGACGTCGGCTCGGCCTGGGGGGCCGCAGGATCCTTCCTGGGGATTCTCGTCTGGGTCTATTGGTCCGCCCAGGTCTACTTCTTCGGGGCCGAGTTCACCGAGGTCTGGGC
>JBKHJU010000434.1:0-2644 GCA_046537985.1 Longimicrobiales bacterium | reverse complement strand
TTCCGGATCAGGATCCTCGACAGGAGTCGGCTCCACCGCCGCGCCTACCCGACCTTCGGGTGGATCGACCGAGTCCGGAACCGCCAGGAAGGCGTCACCGGCAGGACGCACGCCGGAGATGGACTGGGCGGACGCCGCCTGAAGCGTCCACGGGGCGCGGGAAAGAGAATCGGGAAGGAAGTCGGAGCCGACGAACCACAGGAGAAGCACGGACGCCACGGCGACCGTGAGCTGTCGACTGGAGGGGTTCATACCGCGGTCGGTTCTCCGTCCATCCCCCGCGTCCCGATCGGAAACGGGGAGGGCCAGCGAATCCAGGGCTACATGATAGATACTCTGAGCGGGCCGGTTGGTTCAAGCAACCCGCTCCGGACGGAACCGGCACACAAAGGAGAAGGGGGCCGCCCGTCGGGACAGCCCCCTCCCACTTCCTTCCAGCTCTCCCCGAGCGCGACGAGCGACCCTCGCCGGTCGGGAGTCGGCCCGGTCGCCCTCAGGCCGTCGTCCGGCTCTGGTCCATGGCGTGGAGGGCGTCGATCATCTTCTGTGCCGACTCCTCCATGTCGATGACCAGGCTGTCGATCCGTGACACGAAGTAGTTGTGGAAGATGCTCGTCGGAATCGCGATGGCGAGTCCGGCGGCGGTGGTCAGAAGGGCGATCTTGATTCCCCCGGCCACCAGCGTGGCCTCCACCTCTCCGGCCATCTCGATGGACTGGAAGGCTACGATCATTCCGATCACGGTTCCCAGGAAGCCCAGGAGGGGAGCGATGTTGGTCAGGGTGGCGAGGACCACGAGCATGCTCTCGAGCTTGCTCAGCTCGATGAGGCCCTGGTTCTCGATGGCCTTCATGACCCGGTCGGTCCCCTCGGCATGGCGGTCCAGGCCGGCGAAGAGGATCTTGGCGCCCGCGGCGTTGGACTCACGGCAGACCTCGAGGGCCTCGTTGACCCGGTGCTCGGCCAGGAGCTGATCGACCTCCGACAGGACCCGACGGGTCTTGCTTCCCTTGATCCAGAGATCGAAGAACTTCCAGATGATCACGACGATGGCGAGGAGAAGGCAGATCGCCAGGGGCCACCGCATGAATCCCATGTCGGCCCAACCCTGCTCGACCTGCTCCATCATGGTCAGCTCCGGGCCTCCCATTCCCGGAAGCTGAAGAATTGCGCCGTAGAGCCTCGTCACACCGACCAAGGGGACCTCCCGCAGTTGTGATCTTCTGCTGAATACCGTGTCAACGAATGATTCGCCCCACGAGGCCGATCCGTACCGACGCCATGGGGCATGCCATAATGAGGAGGCCCCCAAGCAGTGTCAACCCCCGATCGGGGGTCTACCGGAACCGCCCGATCCGTCCCTCGGGGCCTGCTTGCCGGGACCCGGCGAATACCCCGGACCCGGTCCCCCCGGGCGACTCACCCTGACCCGAAAGCCCCCGGTGCCTCCTACTCCGGGCTCTCCTTGATGCATGCGGCGAACTGGTCGGAGGCCTTCCACTCCAGGGGTGGAAGCGCCCTTCGGCACGCTTCGTCCTTCTCCGGGTGGGGACAACGTGGGTGGAAGGGACACCCGCCGATGGAGGTGTCGGATCCCGGAGGCTCCCCGCCCACGCTGGGGCGGACCCGCCTTCCCTCTGGATCCGGACGGGGCACGGCCGCCAACAGGGTGCGCGTGTACGGGTGACGGGGAGAGTCGTAGAGCACATCGGCGGGCGCGGTCTCGACGATCCGACCCGCGTACATCACGGCCACCCGATCGCTCATGTGCTCGACCACCGCCAGGTCGTGTGCGATGAGGAGATAGGTGAGGCCCAGCTCCTCCTGGAGATCCGCCAGCAGATTCAGGATCTGGGCCTGGACCGACACGTCGAGGGCCGAGACCGGCTCGTCGCACACCACGAGCTCCGGATCCACCGCCAGCGCCCGTGCGATTCCCACCCTCTGTCTCTGCCCTCCGCTGAACTCGTGGGGATAGCGTCCTGCGTGCTCCGGTCGGAGCCCCACGATGTCGAGAAGCTCGCTCACACGCTCCTCGGCGGCCGCCCCCGTGGCCAGGGAGTGGACTCCAAGAACCTCCTTCAGGACGGCCCCCACCCGCATCCGGGGATTGAGGGTGCCGAAGGGATCCTGGAATACGATCTGGGCTCGACGCCTGAATCGGACGAGCTCTTCACCCTCCAGGGCCATGACGTCCCGGCCGTCGAAGATCACCTCGCCCGCAGTGGGCTCGATGAGCCGGAGAAGGGAACGACCGGTCGTCGACTTCCCCGAGCCCGATTCTCCGACGAGTCCCAGTGTCTCTCCTCGACGGATGTGGAAGCTCACGTCCTCGACGGCCCGGACGACCTCCGGCTCTCCGCCGAGAAAGCCCCCCCCTCCCCGGAAATGCTTCACCAGGCCACGGACGACGAGAAGGGCATCATCCGGTGGCTCCACCTCCTCCAGGGTGGGCCGGGAAGCCTCGGCCGCCGTCGGGCCCTGCGTCACGGAAACTCCTTCGTGCCAGTGTCGGCACCGAATCCGACCCCCCGACGCCCGGGCTCTTCCACCAACCAGCAGCGGGCTCCGTCGGCCCCGGAAGCTCCCGCGGCCCGATCTCCCTCCCCGACGACCCCACCCCGGTCCGCAGATCCCTCTCCTC
>JBKHJU010000433.1:0-2660 GCA_046537985.1 Longimicrobiales bacterium | reverse complement strand
TCGCGACCCCGGTGCCAGCCAGCGCGGCTCCGCGCACATTCGAGCGTCACCGGGAACAGGTCCCTACCGGGCAGTGCCAGGGCTAATTTCGGCGCTCCCCGGTACGGGGGCAACAATCCGGGAACAATCCTTCACGCGGAACGCCCATCACGCAATCCCCCTCCCCGGAAGGCCCGGACCGCCGGTCCCAGATCTCCTTCAGCGTCCTTTCGCTCTCGGCGCGCGTGGACCCCGCCCCCCTGTCAGCGAAGGCGTCCCATCCGTACATTGTGCTTGAGCGTCGCTCCTGGGAACTTCCCTGTCCGAATTCTCTCCAGATCCCGCACGGAAGCTGTCTTTGACCTCACTCTCCGGTCAGGTTCGAGAGCCCTCCCCCGACCCCGAAGATGAGAGGGTCCAGACGCCTCTTGTGCGCCGCTCCCTCGCCTATTGCTCGGCGAACGACCGCAACGTGCCGGTCCTGGTCCGCATCACCCGCCGAACCCGTCCACGCCGGCGCCCCTCTTACCGGGACGCCGAGACGCTGCAGTGCCTCGACTACGGGGTTCGCTGCACGGGCTTCCTCTGCCCCCTCTTCGACATCCCGACCCTGGCCGAGGCCGAGCTCAGCGCGGAACCCCACTCCAGGTCCTCCTGACGTCGCTCGGACGTCCCGCTGCCGCTGCCGCAGCCCTCCGGGCGAGGCCTATCCTACCTCGTCCCCGTCTTCTCCTTCCGCGTAAACGGCCTCCGCCGTGACCTGCCCGAACATTCCCGCCGGCCAACCGGCATAGTGGGCCACCTGTACCATCACTTCGACGATCTCCTCCAGGGGAATGCCCCGGCTCTTCGTCCCCTTCAGGTGCGCTCGGAGCTGTCCTTCCCGGCCCTGCGCCGCCAGAAGGGCCACCGTCACGAGGCTCCGCTCCCGCAGCGGTAGCCCCGGACGATCCCACACCTCCGGAAAGAGATGGGAATACGAGAGCTCCCGCACTCCCCGCATGGGCTTGTCCGTGTTGGGTTCCCGCCCGAGAACCCGCTGGAAAGCGGCGATTCCCCGGGAGCTCGGGACGGCATCGGCGACCGGGTCGGGGGCCGCCTCCGCCTTCCTGCCCGAATCGGCGTCGGTGGCCGGGTCGGACTCCCGCCCGAAATCGGCGTCCCCGTCCCCGGTGTCTCGTTCGCTCATGAGGAGTCCTTCACGGTGAATGTCGGACGTAGGGAATGGGGATCGGAGACATGGACGGTCACACCCGGGCCGTGAACATCCCGTACCGGAGAGCCCCGGTCCGATAGGCCATCCAGATCCGGAGGAGCGCGAGTCCAAAGGCCCGCTCCGTCGCCCTCGAGTCCAGGAGATATCGACGGGTTTCGCGATCCCGGATCAGTCGACCGAGGGCCCTGCCGATGCACACCGTCCAGGTCCTCCGCACCTTCCGGCTCAGATCCTCGAATCTCACGGCTCTGAACCCCGCCTCGGCCAGCCACTCCTCGTACTCCCATCGGTCCGCCAGCCCCGGCAAGCGGCCCTCGGAGCAAATCGGCTCCAGGAGAAGCTTCCGTTCCACCAGGGTCGGATCGTCTCCCGCCAGCCACGCCACCAGGACGAAACGCCCCCCGTGCCGGAGCGTCCGGTGCGCCTCCTGCACGAACTGGAGCTTGTCCTCCACGTGGGAGATGCTCTCCAGGGCGATCACGACGTCGAAGTGGTCGGCAGGCAGCCCGTTGTCGAGCCAGTCGCGGAGGAGGAAGAGGAGCTCCCCACGTCCGTCGCCGACGTCCATCCGGTCGTCGCCGCCTGCTGCGCTCTGTCGGTCGCGCTCCGCCTGCGCATCTGATCCGGCGTCTCGCGTGACAGACGACGCCGAAGCCGTCGCTCGAGCGTGCTGGACGGAAGAAAGGGTGAGGCCGGTGACGTGGGCACCGAAGCGGTGGGCCAGGAATCGAGCGGGAGCCCCGTATCCACATCCCACATCGCAGACCCGGGTGCCGTTCCCCCGTGCCTCGAGACCCGCCCACTCGGCCACTCGAGCCACCAGGTTCTCCGCCGCCGCTTCGGGAGATTCGTTCGGCTCGAGCCACAGCCCGTGGTGGAGGTTCTCCCCCCACACCTCCCGGTACATCCGGTCCAGCTCGTCGTAGTGGCGGGCGACGTCCTCCCGCGTCGGACTCCGGGCCGGACGGATCACCGACGGGCCGCCACCTGCTCTTCGGGTCGGAAGAGCGACTCCAGGAGCCCCTCCCGGAAATCCGAGCCCCGGGCGAAGTAGCCGCCCAGCACCGACCGGCGACGCTCCGGACCGACGTCGGTCGTGGACATGAGGAGGGAATCCTCGGGCGAGAGGTAGTGGACAGCGAGAGTGTCCCCCTCGACGAAGTACTCCATCCGATCGCCTTTCTCGATGCCCCGCCCCTCCAGAAACGAATACCATTCGGGCAGGGACCGGGCGATGAACTCCCCCGTCTCCTCCGAGACGTACCCGGCCTCGGTGGCCCGAACGGCGTTTCTCTGGACCTCGTCCAGGAATCGGTCGAGGGAGATGTCCCGGAGGAAGTCCAGCCGTGCGTAGGCCTGGCGGGCGTCAGCGGCGAGGTCGGCCACCGAATCGGACGTTTCCTCCGTACGCTCCCGCTCCCGCGCCAGCCTGCGAATGCTGTCTCCGGTTGGCCCGTCGATACGG
>JBKHJU010000432.1:0-2666 GCA_046537985.1 Longimicrobiales bacterium | reverse complement strand
ACGCACCGGGCAAAGATCATGACGAGACTGGGGCTGGACGACGGGGTCCAGCTCGTCCAACGGGCGGTGGAATGGGTCCGACGCCGGGACGACCGGTCCACCGACGACGGAGACGGGAAACCGTCGGGCGGCGGTCGCTGACCCCCGGCTCGCTTGACGGTCGAGCGACCGGGAAAGGTGCGGTGACGTCCGTGGGGAATTTCCCCAGGACCCACGGGGATGCCCCGAGGGTCGACCCGGGGCTTCTCCGACGGCAAGTCCCGCGAAATCCCGATGTCTGCTCAAGCAGGCCGTGTCTATCTTTCTCGGTCGGGACCCTCCGATGAGACCGGCCGATGAAGCCGGCCGATGGGACCGGCCCCTCCGCAAGCGGTTCTCACCCGACAACGGATCTTCATGTCCCGAGACACCGCCGCAACCCAGCCGGGCCGCGGTTCCGCCGTCGATGCGGACCACGCCGCCGAGAACCACGCCTCCGTTCCCACCCTCGACCGCCTCCCGGTCGGGGTGTACCGGACGTCCCCCGGCGGTCGCATGCTCTACGCAAACCAGGCCGTGGCTGACCTCCTCGGCTATCCCGATCCCGGCTCCTTGATCGGCGTTCCCGTCGCCGAGCACTACGTGGAGCCGGAAGCCCCGGGTCGGTGGATGGCGGAGGTGAAGGAGACGGCGACCGTCCACCGTCGCGAACTCCAGGTTCGGAAGGGAGACGGCACCACGGCCTGGGTGGGCCATACCGCCCGGATCGTCCGGGACGACGAGGGGGAGATCCTCTGGTTCGAGGGGGTCATGGAAGACGCCCGAGAGCTCCACCGGCTGCGGGAGGAGCGGGAGCGGAGCGCTTCGCGGCTCTCCCTCCTGGAGGAGGTGGCCATCGCCGGCAACGCCACGTCCGACGCCGAGGAGATCTTTCGACTGGTACTGGAGCGGGTCTGCAATCACACGGGGTGGCCCGTGGGGCACGTGTACCTGGTCTCCGACGAGAATCCGAGCGTCCTCTGGCCGGCGAATCTCTGGCACCTGGACGATCCCGAGCGATTCCGGCGCCTGGTCGACGTCACCACGGTCAGCTCCCTTCGCCGCGGTGTCAGCCTCCCGGGTAGGGTCCTGGCCACGGGCGAGGCCGTCTGGATCCCCGACCTGACCACCGACGAGGGCTGCGTCCGGGCGCGCCAGGAGCCGGAGCTCGGCGTCCGGGGAGGCTTCGCCTTTCCGGTTCTCGTCGGCGAGGAGGTCGCGGCCGTCTTCGAGTTCTTCTCTCCCCGGATCTCAGAGCCCGACGAGGAGTTCCTCGAGCTGACGGTCCGGGTCGGGGCCGTCGTCGGTCGGGTGGTGGAGCGGGCGAGATCCGCGAGAGAGATCCGGCGCCTCCACGATGAGCTCGAGGAGCGGGTGGAGCGGCGCACGGCCGAGCTCGCCGCTTCGGTGCAGGAGATGGAAGCCTTCACGTACTCCGTGTCCCACGACCTCCGGGCGCCCCTCCGGGCCCTGGACGGGTTCAGCCAGGCCCTTCTGGAGGACTACGGAGAGGAGGTGGACGAGACCGGGAAGGACTATCTGGAGCGGGTTCGCCGGGCGAGCCAGCGCATGGGCGACCTCATCGACGACCTCCTCCGCCTTTCCCGCATCTCGCGCCGGTCGCTGGAGTCCCGGACCGTCGATCTCTCCGAGCTCTGCCGGGAGGTCATGGGGGAGCTGGCCGAGAGGGATCCGGAGCGATCCGTGGAGGTCGAGATCGAGGAGGGCCTGCAGACCTGGGGGGATCCCGCGCTGCTTCGCATCGTCCTGGCGAACCTCCTGAGCAACGCCTGGAAGTTCACGGGCAACGAGGTGGAGGCCCGGATCGAGGTGGAGGGTCGGGTCGACGACGGCGAGCTGGTCGTCCACATCCGGGACAACGGAGCCGGATTCGATCCCGAGTACGCGGACAGGCTCTTCTCTCCCTTCCAGCGCCTGCACCGGGATGACGAGTTCCCCGGCACGGGAATCGGCCTCGCCACGGCGAAGCGAATCCTCGACCGGCACGGAGGTCGCATCCGCGCCGACGGAGAGCCCGGGGTCGGCGCGACCTTCTCCTTCGTCCTCCCCCGACGGGAGAGGGAGCCGGGCGATTCCCGACACTCCGAGCGGCCCGTGTGGAGCGAATGGGACACGGCTCGGAGCGGGCGCGAGCCCGGGAGGAACGGAGCATGACGGGGGCGAGCGTGCCGACCGGCCGCCCCCGGGACCCCCGGGACGGGACCAGGATCCTCCTGGTGGAGAAGCGGGGATCCCTGCGAAGGCTCCTTCGGCGGGTGCTCGAGGACGCCGGCCACGACGTCCTCACGGCCACGGACATCCAAGCCGGCCTCTCCCGGCTCGCCCGGTCGGACGATCCGGTGGATGTGCTGGTGGCCGACGCGGCCGACACCGGTAGCTTCGGTGCGGCCGGCCCCCTCGATGCTGGCGCCCTCGGAGAACTGCAGTGGCCCGTGGAGGGCGAGATCCTGTACAGGTTCGGTCCCGAGCGGCGGCCGAACGGCGTGACGCTGCGCCGGAACGGGATCGGGATCGCGGCCCCGGCCGGCACTCCGGTACGCTCGGTGAGGTCGGGCGTGGTCGTCGTGGCGGAGCCCATGGAAGGGTTCGGTCCCGGCGTGGTTCTGAGCCACGGCAAGGGGTACTAC
>JBKHJU010000431.1:0-2680 GCA_046537985.1 Longimicrobiales bacterium | reverse complement strand
GCCCAGAGCAGTCCCACGGCGGCGACGAGCCCGACCGCCACACTCATCTTGCGATTCCAGATCATCTTCCCTCTCCATTCTTCCTGAGAAGCAAACTCCGCGAACCGGCGAGCGGGGCCTCCGAGCCTCGCGAGGCCGGTCCATGGACGATCCTCGACGGACGACGATTTTCGGACCGGGCCCGTCGGCGTTCAGGCATCTTACGGGGCGACCCCCCCGGTTGTCCATATTCTTCCTCCCGTCCCCACCTGATCTTCGACCTCCAGATCCTCTAATTCCCGTCCGCCAGGTCCTCGTGATGTCCCTCCAGATCCTCCTGGTGGAAGAGCAGAACCTCCCACCGCTCCTCGAACGGGGGAGCGTGAACCTCGATCACCCGCCCCTCTCCGACGTCGATCCGCATCGCCACGAAGTCGGCACGGACCGGGACCGCGTTCTCCCCCCGGGAGCACAGGGCGACGAGCCGAAGCTCCGACGCCCCCCGTCCGACGAGGTGACAGGCCGCCTTCAGAAGTGTCCGCCCGGAATAGATCACGTCGTCCACCAACAGGAGCTTGCTCCCCTCCACCTCGAAGGGAACGTCGCCCTCGTCCTCCTCCAGGCGCGGCTCCTCGTGGAGGATGGAGAGGTCGTCGGCGTAGCGCTTGAGACGGAGCTCTCCCACCTCCACCTCCTCTCCCCGAAGGCTGGACAGCCGCTCGCCGAGGGCCTGCGCCAGGGGGAGTCCCCGCCGGAGGATCCCGACGAGGTGGAAGTCGACTCCCAGGGCTCCGTGGATCCGGCGAGCCAGGTCGTCCAGCGCCCCTTCGATCCTCTCCCGGTCGGCGATGACGAAGCCCTTCCCGTCGCTCACGGCGTCGTCTCCCATCGTCTCCGGCTCATCTCGACATCTCCTCGAAGTCGTCTTCCGCTTCACCGGCGTCCAGAGCTCGATGGTCCGTCCCCTCCTCGTCGAGCTCGTCGTCGTCCAGGTGCCGTGGACCCCTGCGCGTCATGCTGAAGACCGACCGGACGTCGGATCGAGGGCGATCGAGACGCAGGGTCAGGGCGATGGCCTCGACGTTCGCCAGGGTCACGGCCATGGCGGCGACCCGGACCGGCCAGATCCGGTCCAGGAAGAGGAGGGCCACCGCGGCCAGGACCGCGAGGAGCCACGAGACCTTGGCCGACAAGGCGTGGTAGCTCGGCAGGACGCCGAACTTCCAGAAGCTGAGAGACCAGGAGACGGCAAAGCCGACGAGGGCCGGCAGGATCCAGGGCCACTCCCCCAGGAAGGTGGCGCCCTCCAGCAGGACGAGGCCCACCAGCAGCGCCCCGTACATGGTCATGTCTGCCACCGTGTCGAGCCGCGCTCCGAACCGGGTCCGCTGATTCAGGCGAATGGCCAGCTTTCCGTCGAGCCAGTCGGTGGCCTCGAGCGTCAGGAAGAGGATCAGGAACGCCGTGCCGTCGCCGAGGGCCCCGAGGACGGCGAGGCCCGGCGACAGCACCAGTCGCGCGATGCCCAGGGCGTTGGGGGCGGTGAGGATGGATCGGGCCATGGACTCAGGCGTCGGGGGCGTGGGAGACCCGCACCACGGCCAGGACCGGCGCGTGGTCCGAGAGCCCGGCGGTCCCTTCCACCACCCGGGCTTCCAGGACCCGGAGCGGAGGCTCGACCAGGACCCAGTCGATGGCCCGGTCGGAACGGGGAACCGGATAGGTCCACTGCCCGGGGCCGGGTCCTCGGCGGGCACGCAAGCTCCGCCACCCTTCGTCCAGGAGCTCTCCCACGGCGCTGCTCCCCACGGAAGCCCTCCCCTCCCGGTCCCCGGTCTGGGGCCACGCCGGCGGGGCCGAGTTGAAGTCGCCGGCCAGGATGAGGGGAGCCCGTTCCCGGCCCCGCAGCTCCTGGAAGACGTCGGCGGCACCGAGGCGCGTCTCAGCCCCCCGAACCTCGAGGTGAACCGGAATCACGGCCAGAGGACCCCCGGGGCCGTCGAGGCGTACCAACGTCGCCGCCTTGGCCCCCACCGTCACGGCTTCGATCCGGCGGTGGGGCGGGATTTCCACCCACACCGCCGTATCCACGGGAATGCTCGAAAGGAGAGCATTTCCGAACTCGAGAACGCCGAATGGAAGCTGGAGGTCGTAGTTTCGTTGCTCGACCCACACCTCGAACCCCGTCGCCCGGGCCAGGATCTCGGCCTGATCGATCCCCCCCGACCAGCTCGACCGGAAGTCCACCTCGTTGAGGACCACCACGTCGGGATCGGCATCCCGGATGACCCGGGCGATTCGCACGAGCCGGAGAAGTCGGGTCTCGTCGTCGCCGCCCCGGAAGTTTCGGAAAAGCCCCGGGCCCACGTCGCCCCTGCCGTGAGCGATGTTCCAGGTGAGGATCCGAAGCGTGCGGGGCTCTTCGCCCGACCCTTCGATGGTCGCCGACTCGGCGACCCGGTGGATCTCCAGCCGACGGGAGTCGGCGGTGACCCGGCCGACGAGCCACCATGCCACGGTCAGCATCGCGAACGCCAGGAAGAGGGCTCCGACGATGCGTCCGAACGGGGGTCGCCGTCGCCGCATCCGTCCGGAGGCCCGGGTCCCGTCGGCCCTCGCTTCCTCCGACCTTCCCTCTCCGTGCGCCGCTGGCTCTTCCATGCCCCCATTATAGCGGGAGGGGCCCCTTGAACACGTGGAG
>JBKHJU010000430.1:0-2680 GCA_046537985.1 Longimicrobiales bacterium | reverse complement strand
CCGTGGAGGACGCCGATGAGGCGGATGTTCAGCCGCATGTCTCCGTTGAGGAGGTGGCTGAACTCGTGGGCGATGACGCCCTGGAGCTCGTCCCGATCGAGGTGACGGACGGCCCCCCGGGTCACCCCGATGACGGCGTCGCCCGGCTCGAAGCCGGCCGCGAAGGCGTTGATCGACTCCTCCCGCTCCATGACGAAGACCGGCGGGACGGGAACCCCGGAGGCGATGGCCATCTCCTCCACCACGTTGAGAAGCTGCCTCTCGCCGGGGTCCTCGGTCCCCGGATCGAGCCGCGTGCCTCCCAGGTTGGTCGCGACCTTCTCGCCGCCACTGCCCAGGGCGCTGATCTTGTAGAGGGATCCGGCGCTCACCACCGCGATCACGCCGAGGGCCACCCAGCCGAAGAGCTCGGCGTTCAGGAAGACGGCCTCGACGGATCGACCGGACTCCCAGGCCGAACTGGATATGCGGCTCGTGGTCTGCCACGCCACCAGGGAGACGGCGGCGTGGACCGAGACGATGATGGCCACGACGCCGCTCACGAAGAGGACGATCAGCTTCTTCGTGTTTTGTCGAGCGAGCTCCTGGTGCTCGAAGAAATCCATCGCCATGGAACGGACCTACTTCAGTCGAACGAGACCTTGGGCACTTCCCGGTGGGTCTCGTCGGGCATCTCGAAGAACTCGGCCTCGTGGAAGCGATACGCGTTGGCGACGATCGACGTGGGGAAGCTCTCCCGGGCCGTGTTGTACCGCATGACGGCGTCGTTGAACGCCTGACGGGCGAAGGCGACGCGGTTCTCCGTGGAGGTGAGCTCCTCCTGGAGCTGCCGGACGTTCTCGCTGGCCTTGAGCTCGGGGTAGGATTCCTGAAGGGCGAAGAGCCGCCCCAGGGCTCCGGTGAGTGCCCCCTCGGCGGCAATCAGCTGCTTCATGGCCTGGGGATCGCCGGGGGCGGCGGCGGCCTTCTGCTCCGCCTGCTGGGCCCGGGTGCGGGCCTGGGTGACGGCCTCGAGGGTCTCCCGCTCGTGGCTCAGATATCCCTTGACCGTCTCCACCAGGTTCGGGATGAGGTCGTAGCGCCGCTTGAGCTGAACGTCGATCTGGGCGAAGGCGTTCTCGAAGCGGTTCTTAAGGGCGACCAGGCGGTTGTACGCGCTGATGCCCCAGACGACGACGCCGACGAGAATCACCAGCACGATGATGGCCGTCACGCTCATGGAGGCTCCTTTCCGGTATCGGAGACCGTCAGTGTGGGAGACCGAAGTCGGTCGGGGGGACCGAGGGCCTTCCCTCGAAGTTCTTCTTCAAAGATTAGCGGCCTTCGGCGGAGCCGCCAGGCGCCGGACGTCCCTACGAGACACCCGAGCGCGTGGTTTCGGCCTTGACGTACGATCGCCAGATATATATTCTTCAATTCACATAAATGAATACAACTGTGACCGAACCCCGGATCTACGACCGGCTCGGCGTCCTCGGAGACGAGGTGCGAAGCCGCATCCTCCTCCTCCTGGAGGGGGGAGAGCTCACCGTCTCCGAGATCCAGTCGGTGCTCCAGATTCCCCAGCCCACCGTGAGCCGCCATCTCAAGACCCTGGCGGAGGACGGTTGGGTGGTGAGCCGCTCCGAGGGGACGTCTCGTCCCTACCGCCTGGCGGATCTCGATGGGTCGCAGGAGGCGCTCTGGAGCGTGGTCCGGGAGGAGGTGCGGGAGAGTGGACCCGCGGGTAGGGACCGCGAGCGTGCACGGGCGGTCCGGACCCGGCGTCGTCAGCGCTCCCGGGAGTTCTTCGCCAGCCAGGCCGGGCGCTGGGACGAGCTCCGGAACGATCTCTTCGGCGCCCGCTCCGAGTGGCTGCCCCTCCTGGGGCTCCTCTCTCCGGAGTGGGCCGTGGGGGACCTGGGCGTCGGAACCGGTCACTTCAGCGCCCTGGTCGCTCCCCTGGTCTCCCGGGTCGTCGGGATCGATGCTTCGGAGCCGATGCTCGAAGCCGCCGCCCATCGACTGGAGCCCTTCGACAACGTCGAGCTCCGACAGGGAGAGCTGGAGCGCCTTCCCCTGGACGACGACTGCATCGATCTGGCGGTCATGCTCTTCGTCCTCCACTACGTGGTCGAGCCGGGAGAGGCCCTGTCCGAAGCTCGCCGGGTGCTTCGTCCCGGGGGCCGCCTGATCGTCGTGGACATGCGGGAGCACGACCGGGAAGAGTACCGGGAGGAGATGGGGCACCTCTGGCCGGGATTCTCCGGGGCCCAGATGAGGGGCTGGATGGAGGAGGTCGGACTGGAACAGATCCGGCACCGACCCCTACCGGCGGATCCAGCCGCCGCGGGCCCCCTCCTCTTCGCCGCTTCGGCGGTCGGAGGGTAAGTCCCGTGACGAGCCACATGCAGACGCAGCGAGCCACAATCCCCGAGAGGAGATGAGAACCATGGAATCCGCCATCAAGGAAAAGAAGGAAGGGTCCCCGATCGCCGAGGTCGAGGTGGACGTCACCGCCGACACGAGCCCCCCGTACAAGGTTTCGGACCTGTCGCTGGCCGAGT
This sequence comes from Longimicrobiales bacterium, assembly GCA_046537985.1. Taxonomy (GTDB): domain Bacteria; phylum Gemmatimonadota; class Gemmatimonadetes; order Longimicrobiales; family Gaopeijiaceae; genus JBKHJU01. The sequence goes on along the minus strand of JBKHJU010000430.1, from coordinate 134 downwards.
GGGGCCGGAAGGAGATCCGGCTGGCAGAGCACGAGATGCCGGGTCTCATGGCCGCCCGGAAAGAGTACGGCGAGGAGCAGCCGCTGGCCGGTCTCAAGGTCATGGGCCCCCTTCACATGACCGTCCAGACGGCG
>JBKHJU010000429.1:0-2681 GCA_046537985.1 Longimicrobiales bacterium | reverse complement strand
GGGCCACGGTCACGTGCTCGCGGGCCAGCCCCGAGACGATGTAGGTGGGGATGGCCGAGGAGTCTCCGAAGGGCTGGTCGTACATCCGCACCAGGCGCTCCACGAGATCCACCGACTGGGCCCCCACCCGGAATGCCGTGTGCTCGGTTCCGAAGTGCTTCGCCACGGTCTCGGCATGGCTCGTCTCGTCGAAGAGGGGGGCGTCCTCGAAGCCGATGGAGAAGGTCCGGACCGGCCGGTCCATGATCTCGCTCATGAGCCCGACCACGACGGAGGAGTCGATCCCTCCGGAGAGGAAGGCCCCCAGGGGCACGTCGGCGATGAGGCGTCGCTCCACGGCGCCCCGCATGAGGTCCCGAAGGCGCTTCGCCGCGTCGTCGATACCGCCGCCGACGCCCTTCCCCAGCCGCTCGCCGAAGTCGAGGCGCCAGTATCCCTCCACCACCTCCCGCCGCGAGCCCGTGTCGATCCGGAGCCAGGTGGCCGGAGGAAGGGCCTGGATCCGCTCGTAGAAGGTGTCGGGCTGGGGCACGTATCCGTACGCCAGATAGAGGGGAAACGCGGTGGGATCGAGGGCGTCGTCCGCATCGGGAAGGGCGAGGAGGGACTTGATCTCCGAGGCGAATGCGAGGCGTCCCCGGTCCCGATAGAGAAAGACGGGCTTCTGGCCCGCACGGTCCCGGGCGATGAAGAGGGTGCCGGACCTCTCGTCCCAGACGGCGAAGGCGAACATTCCCTCGAGCCGGCCTACCAGCCTCTCGCCCCACTCCTCCCAACCGTGGGCCAGGACCTCGGTATCGCTCCGGCTCCGGAAGCGGTGGCCCCGGTCCTCGAGCTCGTCCCGGAGCCGCCGGAAGTTGTAGATCTCCCCGTTGAAGACGACCTGGACCGTCCCGTCCTCGTTGGGCATGGGCTGATCCCCGGTGTCCAGGTCGATGACCGCGAGCCGGGTATGGCCGAGCACGCACCGGCCCGAGGGCGACTCGTAGCCCGTCCGCCCGTCGGGGCCCCGGTGCTGGAGGCGCCCGGCCATGGCGTCCCCCACCTCCCGCGCCAGGGGCCGGGTGGCGGCGCTCGTCGAGACGACACCGGCGATTCCGCACATGTCAGGCCTCTCCCCCCTCGGCGGGGATCCCCCAGAGGGCCTCGGACCCCGCTCCGGACGGAACGGCGCTCACCGGGCTCCTCCGCGCCCCCGGCGCACTCGCAGAGCCTCCCGGGCCGCCCGAATCCGCCGGGCCCGTCCCTCCTTCCGGCGGCGCCACCCCTTCCAGATCCGGGACAGCCCCGCGGCGGTGAAGAGGAAGAAGAGTGGCATGACCTGGGCGCGATGGCGGTAGGCGGTGCCCACGTTTCCCTCCACCAGGGCGTAGCTCACCACCACCACCGCAAGGACGGCGACGGCGACGTAGATTCGGACGTCCCCCCGCTTCGGCGCGAACCAGAAACCCAGGGCCGTGAAGGGCACCAGGGCGTACCAGAGGAGAACCTCCGGCAGGGTGAAGAGCTGGAGAACGCTGTCGAGGGTCCACGGGAAGGGCGCGAAGAGGAAGTACGTCAGCCCCACGGGGAGAAAGCGGAGGGCCCCGGCGGCGGTGCTCGTGTCGTACCCCATCCCGAAGGCCGATCCCGCCGCGCCACCCCGGAAGTCCTGCTGGAGCCCGGTCCGGAGCTCTTGTGCCCGCTGGAGGGGCGACTCGGTAGCGACCCGCTCGAAGAGTCCGAGCTGGCTCACCCCGAGGACGAGAACCAGGGTGAAGACCGTGCCCACGGCCAGGCTCACCCCCACCCGCCCGGGTCGTGCCACGACGACCGCCCCGAGGCCGAGGCCCACGAGGAGGAGGAAGCCCATGTAGTCCCGGAGCCCCACCAGCACGGCGATTCCCGCGGCCACCCCCAGGAGCTCGGGCAGGCGGGGAGTGCGGTACGCCTTCAACCCCAGGTAGACCGTGGCCACCACCGTGAAGGTGGTGAGGGAATCCCGCACGTTGAGGACGGACCAGAGAACCAGGGACGGGAAGAACGCCACCAGGAACGCGGCGATCCACGCCACCGAATCCTCCACCATCTGTCGTCCGATGGCGAACGTGAGGAGAACCGTCCACACCCCGGCGAAGAGGTTGACCACGACGACCCCGAAGGTGGGATCCCCGAAGAGGTAGGCGAAGATCCCGTTCAGATACGGATAGACGACCTGGGTCCCCACCTCGAGCCCCGGATCCGGCCCCGTCCCTCGCCAGAATTCCGCGAGCCCCCGTCCCTGGGCCTCGAACGAGGCCACGTCCGGCGCGAAGAACTCCTGGGCGAAGACGAAGTGGACCACCACCAGGAGGGCCACCCGAACGAAGATCGCCGCCACCACCAGACGTCCCAGCCGTCGGCGGAGAATCCGGTCCGACACCCGCCCCAGGAAGACCCAGGTGAGGGCGACGAAGAGGGTGAGCTCCAGCGTCAGGGGGATGACCGTGCCGGGCTCCTCGACCAGCAGGATCCCCATCACCAGGGCGGCGGCCGTGCCCGCAAGAGCCAGACCCGTAACCGCCACCCGCCGGGAGCCGCCCCTCATGAACCACGCCTCCCCCTCGAACTCGGCCCCTCACGGACGGCCACGCCGGCCCCGTCGCCGGCCCTCATGATCCATGGTCCTCGCGAGCAGGGTCCCCCCGGGCAGGGTCCTCCCG
>JBKHJU010000428.1:0-2682 GCA_046537985.1 Longimicrobiales bacterium | reverse complement strand
CCATGTCCCGCCCGGGCACCACCCGCCCGAGGGGCTGTGCCGAATCTGGTACGAAGATCGGCCGCCGGGGAGGCAGCCGGACGCGGCTTCCTGTGAAGAGCTTCTCGACGACGACCTCGAGGCCGGCGTCTTCATCCTCTACGGAGGCGAGGCCTGGGACGGGAGTCACGACTGGGAGGCTGCGGAGCTCGAATATCCCGGGGCCGTTCCCCGTCCCGTGCTGGCGCTCTCCCGGGTCGTGGGCGGAGACGAGCCTCCCGGGGATGAGTCGGCGCCGAACGCACCTTCGGCCGACGCCGAGCGCCCGAGCCTCCGGGGACCTTCCGGCGCGCCGGACGATCGTCCCGGCGGTGGTCGATCGGACACTCCCGGTGGACCCCGCTGAGAGCCTTGTCAATTCGACAGTCCGTCCTCCATTTCGACGGCTCTCGCTGACGAAATGACAGGGTTTCGACGGTCCGGAGATTGGCACAGCGTATGCAGAACAAATGGGCAGAACGATCGGATGCGCTCCCTGTGAGCGCTTCGAAAACCACCATGCGAACCTTCAACCACAAGGAGGCACCATGGCGATCACGCGGTATTCTCCCCGGGGCAGCGTCGGAGCATCTCCGTGGCGAGAGTTGGAGCAGATGAGCAACCGGCTCACCCGGCTCTTCGACGAGAGCTGGCCCTCCGGAACCCGGACCGCGAACGGTGGCACCTGGTTCCCCGCCGTGAACGTCGAGGAGACGGCCGACGAGCTCGTGCTGACCGCCGAGCTTCCCGGAATGAGCCACGAGGACATCGAGCTCGAGGTCGAGAACAACGTCCTCACCATCTCCGGCGAGAAGAGGAACGAGCGTGAGGAGAGCGAGGAGCGTCGCTACCATCTGTGGGAGCGGACCTACGGAAGCTTCCAGCGCTCCTTCACCCTGCCTCGCACCGTCGACGCGGACCAGATCGACGCCCGCTTCGAGAACGGCATCCTCCACATCCACATGCCGAAGCAGGAAGAGGCGAAGGGGCGGAAGATCTCCATCCGCAGCGAGAAGTAGCCTGCGGGAAGCACGCTCTCGCTCCGTCGGCCCGCCGCTCGACGCGGGTCGCGGCGCGAGAGCGTCGACAGAACCGGGGGCCGGGAGGTCACTCCCGGCCCCTTCGTGTACCGAACGCCCCGTATCTCGGTTCGAGCGTCGGCCTCAGGCGCCGTCTCCCCGCAGCAGGGCTCCCAGCTTCTCGTGCATCCCGGGAGAGTTCGCTCCCAGCACGGTCCCGTCCGTCGGCCGACGGAAGTCGATCTCCGATCCGTCCATCCGCGTGACGATCCCGCCGGCTTCGCGGACGATGAGGACTCCCGCGGCGATGTCCCACGGCTTGAGATGGCGCTCCCAGAACCCGTCGAAGGTCCCATCGGCCAGGTAACAGAGGTCCAGGGCGGCCGATCCTCCCCGACGCACGCCGGAGGTGGCCTGGAGCACCCGCCCCAGCTCCTCGAGATACCGGGGGACCTCGTCCGGGGCCTTGAATGGGAATCCGGTTCCGACCAGAGCGTGGGACAGGGCTTCCATGGAGGTGACCCGGATCCGCCTTCCGTCCTTGAAGGCTCCGCGACTCTGCCCGGCCCACCATCGCTCTCCGGTGGTCGGGCAGCTCACTGCCGCCGCCAGGGGCTCGCCGTTCCGGTAGACGGCCACGGACGCGCAGTACATGGGATGGCGATTGAGAAAGTTGGTGGTTCCGTCCAGGGGATCCACGATCCAGAGAGGGGTGCCGGAGTCCGGACCGGCGTCCATCTCCTCGTCGGGCGCCGCTCCATCACCCGCCTTCGTGTCCCCTTCCGGCTCGCCCTCGAGGTCCCCGTCCGCCTCCTCGGCCAGGACGCGGTGGTCCGGATGGTGGCTCCGGATCACCTCCAGGGCGGCCCGCTGGGATTCCAGGTCCACGTGGGAGACGAAGTCGCTCACACCCTTCTCGGACGCCTCGCCCACTCCCACCCGGCCGGCGTAGCGCCTGTGGATCCGGGTGGCCGCGTCGGCGGCTGCGCGTGCGGTGCGGACCAAGCTCTCGACGGTTTCGGAGGAGGGCGCGGCCTCCTCCCTTGATGAGCTGGGGATCATGGAAACAACCTGGGTTCCTTCGGCGGTCGTCGAGAGGCGGAGGTCGTCGGGGATCCTTCCTCCGTGGAAGGGATTCCCGGCATCCGGACCGTGCTCGGAGGATCCCGCTCGGGGTCGCCTCCGTCGGGGCGGCGGACTAAGTTACGCTGCCCTGCCTCCCGATGCAGGGGCCGGGATCCGGTGGGAGTCCTCCCTCCATCGCCGACGCGCGGGAAGTCCACGCAGAGCTCAGGCAGACGACAGGCAGACCACTCGATGTCCGAAGACGATAGAGACTCAGGTACGCACGTTCCACCCCGGGTCTTCAGCGGGATGCAGCCCAGCGGTGAAGCCCACATCGGGAACTATCTCGGGGCCATCAAGCAGTGGGTCCAGATGCAGGAGGACTACGAATGCTTCTTCTGCATCGTAGACGAGCACGCCATCACCGCGGATCATCAGCCCGACGCTCTCCCGAAGCGGACACTCGACCTGGCGGTGAGCTTCCTCGCCTCGGGGCTGGATCCCGAGCGCTCCGTGATCTTCGTGCAGTCCGACGTCCCCGAGCACACCGAGCTGGCGTGGCTCTTCAACGCCGTGACGC
>JBKHJU010000427.1:0-2686 GCA_046537985.1 Longimicrobiales bacterium | reverse complement strand
CCGTGGTAGTGGGCCAACAGGATCTGCTCGTCGCCCGCCCGCCGGAGTGTCACCTCGCGCTCTCCGTCCTGCGTCGGCTCGGTGGTATAGGTGGGCCAGATCCGCATCTGCCCCGTCCGTTCGGGACGGGGAATCTCCCCGAACCGGTCCCGGACGAGCTGCAGGGTGGGCTCCGGCTCGAACCGGCCGGCAACGATGAGGACGGCGTTGTCGGGCTGGTAGTACCTCCGGTAGAAGTTCTGGAGGCGCTCGATGGGCACGTTCTCCACGTCCGAGCGGGCCCCGATGGTGGACTGTCCGTAGTTGTGCCAGAGATACGCCGTCGAGAGGACCCGCTCCCGCAGGATCCGGGAAGGGGAGTTCTCTCCGGACTCCATCTCGTTCCGGACCACCGTCATCTCCGACTCCAGGTCCTCGGCCGAGACGAAGGAGTTGACCATCCGGTCCGCTTCCAGGTCCAGGGCCCACTCCAGATTCTCGGGGGACGCCGGGAAGGTCTCGTAGTAGTTGGTGCGATCGAACCACGTGGTCCCGTTGGCCCTCGCGCCCCGATCGGCGAGCTCCTGGTCGATGTCGGGATGGTCCGGCGTGCCCTGGAAGAGGAGGTGCTCCAGGAGATGGGCCATCCCGGTCTCGCCGTATCCCTCGTGCCGGGACCCCACCATGTAGGTCACGTTGACCGTGATGGTGGGCTGGGAGGGGTCGGGAAAGAGGAGGACCCGGAGCCCGTTCTCCAGCCGGTACTCGGTGATACCCTCCACCGAGGCGACGGGCTCCAGCACCTGGCTCGAGGCGGGATCGGATGTCCGGGTCGCGGCTTGGGCCTGGAGGCCGGATCCGACGATCGGCTGGACGCCCACCCCGAAGAGAGGAGCGACGACGAGGCCGACGACCAGGGGGACGAGGCTGGACGCCGACGCCGGGACACGGCGTTCCTCTTGGCGGTTCGAGCTCGACGGCTGGAGTGGAGCTTGGTGGGTCATGACGCGTTGGGGCCGGAATGGAACGAGGCCGGAGCTCCAAGATATCACGGAAGAGACCGCCGGGAAGGAAAGGCTCGATTCCGCATCTCCTGGCCTTCCCGCCGTGCGACTTCCATATACGTGGATCCAGGTACGTGGATCCAGGGGGACCGGGTTTCGTTGTTCCGATTCGACGACCGCAGATTCGCAGTGACCCCCGTGAGCGTCCCGCAGGATCCGGCGCATTCATGCTGATCCAATCCCGGCGGGACCGACTGCGCCTCATCCGGCAGCACGACCATGGGCTCGTCTCGGGAGAGCTGGCCGCGGCGTGGGAGGGCTCTCTGGGCTCCGGAGCGTGGGACCGGGTGGTGGTTCTGGCTGCGTCCCTACACGATCTGGGATGGCGGGAGCTCGACGAGACGCCCCGGTGGAATCACGACACGGGGCGACCCTACGACTTTCTGGATTTCCCACCCGAACCCAAATACGAGGCGGCGTCGGAGGGCATCGACCGGATCGAGGAGCTGCACCCCTACGCAGCCGTCCTGGCGAGCCTCCATTACTCCACCTTCGGATCTCCGGGTCGACCGTCAGACTTCGCGGGGGACGAGGAGGACCGCCGTGTGGAGCTCCTGGACTCCCTGGGCGACGAGGCGCCGGGCCCCCGTCAGATCCAGGCGGACCTCCAGGCCCTGAGGCTCTTCGACAACCTCTCCCTCTTTCTCTGCCTGACGCCTCCGGGAGCGGAGGCGAGCTCCCGGCCCTCCTGGCTCACCCCCGATCTGCTGCGCCTGCCGCCCTGGGCCGTCTCCGAGAGGGGAAGTGCGGGTGAAGTCGCCGGAACGGTCGGCGGAGGAGCCGGACCGGAAAGCGGATCCGACCCCGGGGACGAATCCGGCGACGGAAGGGAGGCTTCGATCCATCTGACATGGCTGGACGACGAGTCGGTGACTCTCGATCTCTGGCCGTTCCGGGAAGATACCCTGGAGGTGAAGATCCCCTTCCGGGATCTGCCGAATGAACGATTTCCTGATCCCGGATCCCTGGCACGGGCCTGGAGCGAGGCCGGCGAGTCGGTCTGGACGGTCCGCCTCGCCGGCCTCGGGGCGGGGGGTGCCGGAGAGTGATCGGCGCCGACGGAAGCAAGGCGACCCGCAGCGACGAGACCCGAAGCGAAGTGAAACACAAGGAGACGCACGGATGAGCGGAATCCGCGAGTTCATGGAGAGGAACTACCTCCACTTCAACGCCCGGGAGGCCGTGGGCGCCGCCAGAGCCTGGGAGGAGCACCTGGAGGCCGGCGGGAAGATGCTGGTCTCCCTGGCCGGAGCCATGTCCACCGCCGAGCTGGGGCGGACCCTGGCCCCCCTCGTCCGGCGAGGGAAGGTCCACGCCGTCTCCTGCACCGGGGCGAATCTGGAAGAAGACCTCTTCAACCTCCTGGCCCACGACGAGTACGAGATCATCGAGGATTGGCGGGCTCTCTCGGCGGAGGACGAGATGGACCTCTACGAGCGGGGCTTCAACCGCGTCACCGACACCTGCATACCCGAAGACGTGATGCGCCACGCCGAGCGAAGGCTCCTCAAGCTCTGGCAGAAGGCGTGCGAGGAAGGGGAGAGGAAGATGCCGTCCGAGTTCCTGTTCGAGCTTCTGGAGAGCGGCGAGCTGGAGGAGTTCTACCAGATTGTTATGCTAAAAAAGGTTTATACCTCTTTGGA
>JBKHJU010000426.1:0-2688 GCA_046537985.1 Longimicrobiales bacterium | reverse complement strand
GCTCCAGCTCGTCGTCCGGTGGGGAGCCGGCGCGTACCGGAGTAGAAGCGTACGCTCCGGCACGAGAAGCTCCCGGAGACGGCCGGGGTCGGCCATGTGACAGACGACTTGCTGGTCCGGAGCGAAGCCGTCCGGCAGAGTCCGGTCCGCGGCCTCCTCCATCCGGGCATGGACCACGAATCGGTTCGGGCGGCGAACGAACCGAGCGCGAAACAAGGGGGAAGGAAGGGTGACCGAGGGTGCATCGGCACCGGACGGGAAGTCGGACATGACGTCGGGCGGGATCATGGTCGAGGGCTTGGACACTCGCCGCCGGTCGCGGTTCCCCCTGCTGAATGGTCGCCGTTCTCCACCTGCTGAGAGGACGCTGAGACCCGTGTTGCACTCTCCACGTCCCCCATTCGATCACCCCTCGACCGGAGAGAGCCATGACCGCTCCCGAAGACTCCCCTCGCTCGGCCCTTTGGGTCCTTTGCGCCCCGTATCAGGACCTTCTGCCCGTTCGCAATCTCGACGCCCTGGACGCCCACCCGCGCCTCAGGAGAGGTTCGGCCGTCGTGTGGCAGCTGGAAGCAGGAGATTGGGGAGCGAACTTTCGACTTGCCCGGGACCGGCCGGCCGGAGTGTCCCTGATCATGATCCTTCCTCCCGCCGACTCCCCGGGTTCCGTCTCCAGGTTGCTGGAGGCCGCCGAGCAGTGTCGGCCCCACAGCGTGCTGCCCTTTCACCCCGACCCGGCCCCGGAGGATCTGACCGCGCTCCTCAAGCGCGTGCCCGAAGATCTATCCATGGAGTTCATGGACTACCTGACCTGGCGCGGGCTCGGAGTGGATCAGGAGACCCGTCGAGTCGTCCGCCGGATCGTGGATCTCAGCGCCGAGCTCAAGTCGGTGACCGGGGTGGCTCGATCTCTCTACATGTCGAGACGATCCCTGGGAAGGAGATTCAGACGGCGAGGGCTTCCCGTTCCTTCCCATGTTCTCCACTTCGCGCGACTCCTTCGCGCTTCTCTCGCGCTCCAGGGATCCTCGCGGACGCTTTTCGAGGTCGCCCGTGAGCTGGGTTACCCAGACGGATTCGCCTTGAGCAACCAAATGGTCCGCCTGACCGGGATTCGACCCAGAACGGTGCGCAAGCGAGTGGGATGGGAGTGGATCGTGGAATCCTGGCTCCGCAGGGAGGCGTCCGAGGGGTCCATCACCCTTCGGGGCCGGCGGGCAGCGTCCTCGAGCTTCCAGGACTCGATCCAGGGACACCCCCCTTCCGACAGCCCCCCGCCGTCCCCTCCACCGTCCATCGAGCCGTCACGCACCCAGCGTCCCGCTTCGGACCATCCCGGTCCATGGCGCCGGACGGCACGGGTCGCAGAGAGACACACCTGAAGCATGCTTCCGCTTGCCTGGAACGGACGGGCGAAGAAGATTCGTTCTCCCCGTCGAGGCCTTCCACGGGACAGCCCCCCCGCCGTCTCCGACTCTGGTATGGACATGCGTCGCGGATCGAAGGCCAACGACCCCGTGGCCGAGCCGCCCCCGCGGGTGGACCTCTTTGGAGGCCCCACGGTCTGGATGGAGGATGAGATGGTGGCCCTGTCTCCCCTCCAGACCTGTCTCGTGGCCGTCGTGTTCAGCCAGGAGACCGGTGAAGCCCGCCGGCCTTCGCCTTCACTTCTTCACCCGTCCTCCAGTCGTGCCGTCACCACGGGAAGAAGGCCGTACGAAGGTGTCCCCCGTTCGACCCTGGCACGCCTCCTCTGGGAGGAAGACACCCCGGAGACCCGCCATCGATTGAGCCAGCTTCTGTATTCAATCTCGAGGAAGCTGGACGGCGAAGAGCTCTTCGATACGGATGCCGAGGCCGTCCGGCCCGGCCCCGCCGGAAGGGCAAGCGATCTCTTCGAATTCCAAGAGCTTCTGCGCCAGGGCGACCTCGGGCCGGCGATCGAGCTGCTGGAGCGGGGATATCTGTCCAGGATCACGTCGATGCCCGGCCGACGCTTCGAACGATGGCTCGACCGGGCCCAGGACCGCGTGCGAAGCGCGTTCCGGAGGTCGGCGTCCTCCCGCTGGACCCGGCTCGCCGCCGACGAGGCCTGGAGAGACGCAGGGGACGCCGCCGCCGCCCTGCTTCGCCTCCACCCCTCGGACGAAGGTGCTTTGCGCAACGTTCTGTTGGCGAAGGGAATGGCGGGCGAGGTCCACGAGGCCCTGGACGAGTATGCAGGGTTCCGCGAGCGAGCGCTCCCGGAGACCGGAACATGGACTCCCGACGCCGAGACCCGGGAGTTGGTGGAGCGCCTGGAGTCCCTGTCCCGAGACCCCACTCCTCCTCCCGACGAGCTGCGCCGGGAGCCGGAGCCGGAACCCGTCCTCTGCGGCCGGGACGAGGAGCTCGCCCTCTTGAATCGGGTGATCTCGACTCCACCGCGGGACTCCGCCGCTACGACCATCGTCGTCACCGGAGAGGGTGGGATCGGAAAGACCCGCCTCGTGGAAGAAGCGCTCCGCGGCGCCCATCTGCGAGGATTCCGGATCCTTCGCGCCGGATCCTCCGAGTTCGAACGAGACATTCCCCTGAATCCCCTCCTGGAAGCCCTCGACCACCCGGATGCGGAGGAAGTGGTCGACGACCTCGAGGAGCCGTGGCACAGCGTTCTCTTGTCTCTCCTGCCCCAGTTCCACCGTGAGG
>JBKHJU010000425.1:0-2691 GCA_046537985.1 Longimicrobiales bacterium | reverse complement strand
GACTGGCCCCGTTCACGAGTATCCTGGGATTCGGGCCGTAGGAGCGTCATGGAATCAGGTTACCCGCCGGACGCCGGGCCCTCGACGGCCCTCGCCCGGCGAGCCGGGCGTGACACCTGATCGATCAACCACCGGGGACCGCTCGGGAATCTCCTCGAGCTCGTCCCGGAAGGGAGCCAGCCGGAATGGACGTCGCAGCGCACATCTTTCGGGAATACGACATCCGGGGAATCGTCGGCGAGTCTCTGGACGCCGACGTCACGAGGGCCGTGGGACGAGCTTACGGAAGCGTCCTCCGGGAGAGGATCCGCGGCCGGACGCCCCTGGTGACGGTGGGTCGGGACAATCGGCCCAGCTCGCCCGAGCTGGCCGACGCGCTGGTGGAGGGACTTCTGGCCACGGGAGTGGATGTGGTGGAGGTGGGCACCGTTCCCACCCCGGTCCTTTACTGGTCCGTGGAGGAGATGGACGCCGACGGAGGCCTCCAGATCACGGGGTCCCACAACCCGGCCGAGTACAACGGGATCAAGATGAGTATGGGAGGGCGCTCCTTCTACGGGAGCGACATCCGTCGTCTTCGGGCGCGCATCGCCGAGGAGCACTTCGTCAGCGGAGACGGCGAGCTTCGCCACGAGGAGGCGCTCGATCGGTACGTTTCGGATGTGACCGGGCGCTTCGACCTCGCTCGCGCCGTGAAGATCGTCGTGGACTGCGGAAACGGCACGGGGGCCGTGGTGGCGGTTCGGCTGCTGGAGAAGCTGGGGGCCGAGGTCGTGCCCCTCTTCTGTGAGTCCGACGGCACGTTTCCGAACCACCACCCCGATCCCACGGTCGACGAGAACCTCGAGGACCTGATCGCCGCCGTGGCCGAGTCGGGTGCCGAGGTGGGGATCGCATTCGACGGAGACGCGGATCGCCTCGGTGCCGTGGACGAGAACGGGGCCGTGATTCGGGCCGATCTCCTTCTCCTCCTCTTCGGGCTGGACCTTCTGGAGAAGCGGGGCCCGGGCCAGAAGCTGGTGTTCGACGTGAAGTGCTCCCAGGTGTTGCCCGAGGTGTACGTGGAGGCCGGCGGGGACCCGATCATGTGGAAGACGGGGCACTCCCTCATGAAGGAGAAGATGCACGAGACCCACGCTCCCCTGGGGGGCGAGCTCAGCGGCCATCTCTTTTTCGCCGACGAGTACTACGGCTTCGACGACGCACTCTACGGAGCCTGCCGGCTCGTCGATCTCCTGGCACGAAGCGAGGAGAGCCTCTCGGAGCAGATCGCCGCTTTTCCCTCTTACGTCTCCACTCCGGAGATCCGGATCGAGGTGGACGAGGAATCGAAGTTCTCGCTGGTTCGGAAGGCCCAGGAGCACTTCGGACGGACCCACGACGTCATGGAAGTGGACGGAGCCCGGATCCTCTTCGGCGACGGATGGGGTCTCCTGCGCACGTCCAACACCCAGCCGGTGATCGTCGCCCGCTTCGAGGCTCGCTCGGAAGAGCGCCTCGACGAGATCCGGTCCGAGGTGCTGGGCTGGCTGCGAGAGCAGGGCGTGGAGGCGTAACCCGATCATGGCGCCGAGCCTGAAGGACCTCCGGAGCTTCCTTCGTGGCGGAAGGTTGCTGGTATTTCTCGGCCTGCTGGTGGTGGGATCCCTCCTGGTGGCTCGTTTCGTCACCGAGCTCTACATCGACGTCCTCTGGTTCGACGCGGTCGGCTTTACCGACGTCTTCTGGACCCGGACCCTGTGGCAGTGGGGGGTGCGGATCGTGTCGGGCGCAGTGGCGCTGGGGGTGGCGTACGCCAACCTCCGGATCGTGGCATCGACCCTGGGGGCCATCCAGATCAAGCGCCGGGTCGGGGACCTGGAGATCGTGGAGAAGGTGCCCCGGAGCTACGTGTTCTGGGCCACCGTCGCGGTCGCGGCCCTCGTGGGTCTCTGGTTCGGGGCCCTGATCCCCCAGGGGTCGGGCTTCCGCACCCTGGTCTTCTTTCGGGCGCCCGAGTGGGGTCTCGCCGATCCGATCCTGGGCCGGGATTTCTCCTTCTATGTCTTCATCCTTCCCATGATGAGGGCGATCCTGATCTTCCTTCTGGCCCTGGTCTTCATGGTGGCGGCCCTCTGCGTCGCGGGATACGCCGCGACCGGGTCCCTGGGATGGAGTGAGGAGGGCCTCGAAATGGGCCGGATGGGGCGGATCCACCTGACGGCTCTGGGTGGGAGCTTCCTCCTCCTCCTGGCCGTACAGTTCTGGATCGGGCAGTACGGGCTCCTCCTCGAGGGGAACTCGGGCGTCCAGGGAATTTTCGGCTACGCCGACGCCCGGGCCCGCCTTCCCGGCCACCAGGTTCTGACCGGGCTCACCCTGGTCTGCGCCGGTGGCCTGGTGTGGGCCGGAATCCGGAACCGCGCGGTGGTCGCCATGGCATCCCTCGCCACCGTCTTCATCGGAGGTGTGCTCCTCCTCCAGCTCTATCCGTCGCTGGTCCAGCGCTTCCGGGTCGAGCCGAACGAGCTGGCCCGGGAACGACCGTACATCGCGGACAACCTCGGCCACACCCGGGTGGGATTCGGGCTCGATCGGCTTCAACGCCGTCCCTTCGAATACGCCGGACCCGCGGCCATCTCCCGGGATGCGGCCCTGAATCAGATGGATGGATTCCCGATCTGGACCGAGCCCGCCCTCCTGACCACGTAC